>JAYWHB010000703.1:0-2270 GCA_043777915.1 Deinococcales bacterium | reverse complement strand
ACCGACCATGGCGATTTTTGATAATTGGCTACCGATTGTGTTCCTAGGCGTGGTTGCCACTGCCTTGACCACACTGGCACAATCTTTTGCCCAACGTTTAGTCCCAGCTTTTCAGACAGCAGTGATTTACGCCCTCGAGCCAGTTTTTGCTGCCGTTTTCTCGGTTTGGTGGTTAGGCGATACATTTACAAATTTAGGCTTGGTTGGGGCTGGCTGCATTTTACTTGCCATGCTGGTTTCACAAATCAACCCAGAAACCGCCAAAGTCGAAAGCAATATACAAGAACATATTTAAGTCAGTATCGTTTCGAGGGCAGCTTGTATCGTCTCGAGTTCGGTAAATACTTGTATATTCGGTTCAGACTTAAACCAAGTGCCTTGGCGTTTGGCATATTGCCGTGTGGCAAGGTTAATGCGGCGTTCGGTTTCCTCGAGTGAGATTTGTACAGTGTTGCCAGCTTCATCGGTCACACCCAGTAAATGATCCAGCACTTGTTTATAGCCGATGGCTTGAAAACTTGTGGCTCGCCGTCCATCCCTTGCAAAAATCGGTAGCAAATCTTGTGTTTCCTCGAGTAAACCAGTTTCTAGCATCCATTTGGTGCGCCGTTCAATCCGAGTCTCGAGCAGAGGCGTTGGTGGAATCAGTGCCAGTTTTGCAAACCTATACTTTGGTGGAATTGGTGCAAATTCAGATGGTGCTTTGCCCGTCCCACGTAGGATTTCAAGCGCTCTTAACACCCGCCGAGGATTGCGTTGGCTGCGGCTTGCATCTTCTGGGCTGGCAGTCCCTAGTTCGGACAGCATCGCGTCTAATCCTTGGGCTTTGAGTTCTGCTTCTAAACGCTGCATGGTTGCAAGGTCAGACATCGGTGTGCTGGGCAAACCCTGCGACAACGCCCGAATGTAAAAACCAGTCCCACCGACCACCAAAGGTATGTTGCCTCGAGCCAGAATTTCGGCAATGGTAATCTCGGCAAGTTTCACCCAAGCAGCTACTGAAAAATCAGTGTTTGGCGCTAAAATATCAATCAGGTGATGCGGCACGTTACGGCGTTCTTCAAGACTTGGTTTAGCTGTGCCGATGTCTAAACCTGTGTAGACCATCATTGCATCGGCTGAAATAATCTCGAGCGCAAAGGACTTAGCTAACTCGAGCGACAAAGCCGTTTTGCCACTGGCGGTGACACCGCACAGAATCGGGATAGCCTTCATCGGTTCAACTGGAGTGGTGTTCATCGGTTCAACTGGAGTGGTGTTCATCGTTTGAATGGATTCCAACCCTTTTTGGCAACTGGTTTAGCTTCTAGTTTCTCTTCGGTGTACTCAAGTTGTTCTTGTTCCAAACCACGTTGTAAAAACTTTTGAAAATCGGCTCGTTCTGGTGGAATTTCAGGTAGGGGAGACTCAAGATTTTCAAGAATCTCTGGTGTACTCGGGACTGCTGTAGTCTCAAACGCACTCGAGACAGTACCGATTTCCTGAGCTTCTTTTATGCCAAGTTTTTCTTGCAGCACACGGATTTCGGCTCGTAATGGCTCGAGTTTAGATTCAATTAAAGCGCTGATTTCAGATTCGGTCATGCGAATAGTTTACGACTTATGGAATAGTGATTGTAAAATCTCGAGTATCCTTGCCACGTTTGGCTTTTACCGCTAACTGCTCGCCGCTTGTTGAGGCTGCTACTACCGCACTGACCTCGCTAATCGTTTCTACGGGTAAACCCGCAATTTCAAGGATTTCGTCGCCAGCTTGTAACCCAGCACTGTCTGCCAATCCACTTGGTAAAACCGTTTGCAGCACCGCCGATTCGTCTTTGCTCGAGATTCCCAAAACTGGTATTTTCACTGTTTCGCCACGCAGCAGCGTTTCCACCGCGCCACGCACCAACCGCGTCGGAATTGCAAAGCCCACTCCAGCACTCGAGCCAGTCAAAGATAAAATACTCGAGACGACCCCCAGCACTTCGCCTTTGGCGTTTAAGAGCGCCCCACCGCTATTGCCGGGGTTGACTTGGGCATCAAATTGCACCAAGCCCGCCAACGCCCCTTTTGGGGTTTGTTGTAAGCGCTCGAGTCCAGAGATAATCCCAGCCGTAACACTGCGCGGCGCTCGAGCAAACGGATTACCGATTGCCAAGCAACTCGAGCCAAGCACAGGATTTTCGGTTGCCCATTCGAGTTTAGCATCTATTTTTTCGCCGCGCAGCACCGCTAAATCAAATTCATTGACCTTACCAACCAACTTGGCTTCGGTGATTCCAGATTTGT
>JAYWHB010000702.1:0-2270 GCA_043777915.1 Deinococcales bacterium | reverse complement strand
CGCAATGCCTTGCGCGGTTACACAAGTCACGAGCATCCACGTTAGCGTTTAAGGAGTTGCTTTATTTAGCCGAACACCATTGATTGATAAAGCATTGACCGTCACAATCACCGTGGAGGCACTCATCAAAAGGGCAGCCCATTCTGGACGCAACAAAATCCCTAAAGATGGATACAACACCCCTGCCGCAATTGGGATGGCTAAAACATTGTAAATGGCTGCCCAAAATAAATTCTGCACAATTTTTTGCCGTACCACTCGAGCAATCTGAATCCCACTGGCGACACTCGAGGGGTCGCTTTTAACCAACACCACATCAGCCGTTTCCACAGCCACATCCGTACCCGCACCAATCGCAATACCAACTTCTGCCATTGCCAGTGCAGGAGCATCATTGACTCCATCACCAATCATCGCCACTTTGCGTCCCTCGAGTTGTAAGGCTTTGACTTTATCGGCTTTGTCTTGCGGTAAAACCTCAGCAATAACCGTATCAATGCCAAGTTGCTTAGCGACGGCTTCGGCAGTATGGGTGTTATCGCCAGTCAGCATCACGGTTTGAATACTGAGTGCGTGTAAGGCAGCCACCGCATTTTTGGCAGTCGGACGAATCACATCCGCCACAGCAATCAGCCCCAGCAGCGTTTTATCTCGAGCCACATACATCGCCGTTTTGCCTTCGCTCGAGAGGCGCTGACTGCTTGCCTCGAGTGCTTGGGTGGCAATCTTTTTTTCCTGCATCAAACGCAGATTGCCAATCAGCACTGTTTTTCCTTCCAGACTTGCGCTAATCCCCAGTCCAGCAATCGAATCAAAATTTTCGGGTGCGACTAACTCGAGCTTGCGCTTTTTGGCTTCACGCACAATCGCTTCGGCAAGCGGATGCTGCGAAGACTGGTCGGCACTGGCAGCCACCCGCAATAACTCGAGTAGGTCAGTTCCTTGGCTTGGCTCGAGGTCGGTTACGGCGGGTTTACCTTCGGTTAATGTGCCAGTCTTATCAAAAATAACTGTATTGATGCTGGCGGTTGCCTCGAGTGCCGTGGCATTCTTGAACAGTACCCCTTCTTTGGCGGCTCTTCCGACTCCAACTGTAATCGCGGTTGGGGTTGCCAATGCCAGTGCGTCTGGACAAGCAATCACTATCGCACTGACCGCCGCCGCCAGCGCAAAGACCACACCTTGGGTACTAAAAAGCATCCATGCAGCAAAGGTCAGGATTCCAGCACCTAGCGCCACAAAAACAAGGTACTTACCCGCCGTGTCTGCCAATTGTTGGGCTGGGGCTTTACTGGCTTGGGCATCCTGAACCATCTGGACAATTTTTGCTAAAGCTGTATCTGCTCCTACAGCCGTTGCCTTAAATTGAAACGCACCTGATTGATTGACCGTTCCGCCAGTCACTTTTGCGCCTGATTCTTTTTGCACAGGAATTGATTCGCCAGAAATCATGCTTTCATCCACATAACTCGAGCCAGATGTGACCGTACCATCTACCGCCACACGGTCTCCAGGCTTAACGATAATTTCATCACCGACCACCACTTGTTCGAGTGGTATTTGTTGCTCTTGCCCATTTCGCAGCACTCGAGCCGTGGCTGGGGCAAGTTTTAAGAGGGCTTCGACAGCTCGCCCTGTAGCGAACCTCGAGCGCATCTCGAGCCAGTGACCAGCCAAAGAAAAAGTGGTCAGCATTGCAGCCGCTTCAAAAAAGACATCACCACCCAGAAACACTGTGGCTGCCACTGAATACAAATAAGAAACCAGAATGCCCACGGCAATCAGGGTCATCATTGTCACATCGGCTTTTTTAAGCGAATTCCAAGCACTCGAGGTGAACGGATATGCCCCCCAGAGTACAATCGGTGTGGTCAGAATCAGCCCAAACCATTCCATGCTTAGACCAAACGGTGGCTCGAAGGTAAAACCAATGCCCATTCCGATGGGCGAAAACAGCACCACTGGAATGGTTAGTACCAAACAAACCCAGAAGCGTCGCAACATATCGCCAACCATGCTTTTGTCATGACCAGCGTGTTCGTTGTGATTTACTTTTGCTGGCATTGCAGCGTGACTCGAGTGATTGCTGGTTGCTTTGGCTGGACTTTCTGGGGCGTGGTTATGCTGCATAAACTCCTTTTGGGTTTCTTGAGTTTCTTATCCCATGCAGTTGGGTGCAGCTCAGTATTGGGGGTTTTTGCCACAGAATGAAAAATTACGACTTTCTAGCCCCCTCTCCCCGTTACTCGTAAACTCGCAACGACCCTCTC
>JAYWHB010000701.1:0-2270 GCA_043777915.1 Deinococcales bacterium | reverse complement strand
GGCTGCATCCGTCTACCATGGCGCTTTCCTCGAGCGAATCGGGGATTTCTTGGAAGAAACTACGCAGCATCCAGATGGTAAATGGTTGGTTAATCGCCACCAGCACCAGAATCAAGAGCAGTTGCGTATCGTGCAGACCAGTAAGGCGTGCCAAGTAATAAAACGGCAGTAGAAAAGTTAAGCGTGGCAATGCCCTAAAAACAAACGCCGCAAATAAAATCCAAAATCCCGCCGCACGGTTGTAACGGGCTAAACCGTAGCCAGCAAAGCAACCAACCGTAATCGAGATAGTGACTGTGCCAAGGGTCACAATGGCGCTGTTGATTAAATACTTGCTAAAACCTTCTTCAATCCACAGCGTTTGGTAGGCAACCAATGTGGGCTTAAAAACCCAGACGGGGGGCAGCGCAAAGGCATCCACGACTTCTTTAATACTGATTAGAAAAGTCCAGAAGAATGGGAAAATTGCTAGAAGCGTCCAGACGGCTAAGACCGAATAGGCTATCGCTAAAAAAAGCGCTCGACTCGAGGTGCGGCTATGCGATTTCATTTTCTCCCCACAATGTCAAAGTACGTTTGGCGCAGAAACGGGTACAGCAAGGTAATAATCACAATCACCGCGAGGACTATCGAGGCACTGGCACGCCCAAGCAGTTGCTCTTGAAATGCCACGCTGTAGGTGTAGTACATGATTGTAGCGGTGGCATTGCCGGGTCCGCCTTGGGTCATGACCGCGACGCTATCAAAAAGTCTGTAGGCATCCATGATATTGACCATGCCGATAAAAATAAAAATCGGACGCAAGTACGGAATCATCACAAAACGCACCCGTTGCCACCAAGTCGCGCCGTCCATAATTGCGGCTTCGATGGGGTCAGATGGCATGGCTTGCAACCCCGCGTAAAGCATTAGCATAATAAATGGCACAGCGCCCCAAATACCGTAGCCAATCAGCAAGGCTCGAGCGGCAGTCACATCAGCGTACCACTGGATATTGACCCCGATGTTCGAGAGCAGCCATGTAATAAAACCTCTGTCCTTGAAAAGCCAACTAACTGCCAGTGTTCCAACCACTGGTGTGACAATGTACGGCACAAGGTACAGACTGATAAAAAAGCGTTTGAGGGCGGTGATTTCGTTCAAAATAAGCGCCAAACCAAAACCCAGTAAAATCTGAATCGGGATACTGACCGCCATATAAAAAAGCGTAAACTGCATGGCAGACCAAAAGCGGCTGTCCTCGAGAATGCGGGTGTAATTAAGAAATCCAATAAATTTAGGGGCAACACCAAAATTAAAATTAAAAAAACTCAGGTAGATGGTCGTAAAAAGTGGAAAGACCATTAAAACGGTCATGACCACCACGCTAGGCGAAACAAAAGCCCAGAATTCTCGAGGTTTCACAAGGTATCACCTTCTTTGTAGAATATAGTTCTCGAGAGCATAAATGATTTGGGGCAGACTTTTTGACTGTCTGCCCCAAATTTTTATTACTTGATAAAGCCTTGAACCCGCATTTCGTCTTCGATCTTTTTGGCAGCTAAGTCAAGCGCCGCTTTGAGGTCGGTTTTATTGACCAAAGCCAGACGCAATTCATTGCTGAGGATGGTGTTGGCAATACTCTGGTATGGCACTGGAGCGCGTAGCGGTACAGCCTGACGAGCGTTGCTGGCGGCAGCCACCCAAGCACGGTTCTTGGCGACTAATGTTGGGTTGGTGGCGATGCTATCGCGGCTGACCATCCCGAAATTAGCAGCGTTGAGTTGATTGGTTTTGCCAATCATTTCCATGATGATACGAAACGCCAAATCAGAATCCACTTTGCTCGAGGCAGCAATAGCCAGCGCGTCACCTTCGGCGGTGTTTGCACCCAGTCCACCAGCCACCATTTTGAAGGCTGGAGCGTAATCAATCTTACCGACAACACGGCTAACTTTCTCGTCTTCCATTGCCGAGGCTCTGGTAATCCAGATTTTTGAGAGGGCAACATCACCTTGCTGCAAAGCAACCATTACATCGTCGTTGTTGTAGTTCAACACGGCGGGTGGCATAAACTCGAGCCAATCACGAATCGCTTGTGCGGCTTTCAAGCCGTTGGCGTTATTAAAGACTGGTTTTTTATTCTTATCAAACCACACGCCGCCAAGAGCAGCGTAATTGCTGTGGAATTCTGCACCCAAACCAGTACCGACCAAGGCTAATGCCATTGGGTACTTGGTTTTACCAGCTTTTTTGAGGGTCTCGAGTCCAGCACTCAGTTCATCTAAGGT
>JAYWHB010000700.1:0-6293 GCA_043777915.1 Deinococcales bacterium | reverse complement strand
CAAGCCAAGAATGGCGTGGAAAAAAGGAAAAACCATGAAAAAATTTCGTAATCTTGAACACCTCGAGCCATCAAAACGGGCTATCCTAGAAGCCATGCTGAGTTTACCCGAAGGAGAAATAACACCATTAAAAACCCAGCCAGTTATTTTGCAAAACTTCGATGATTTAGAACCAATTATCGAAGCGGGTGTCTTCGCTCTAACAATAGGTGGTTTACTCGAACAAGCCCGTACTGAGCGCGGTGTTGGTGTACGTGAATTGGCACGACGTTTAAGTGTGCATCATGCCAGAGTCAAGCAACTCGAGGGTATCGGACAAAACGGCAACATTGAAATTCAAACCCTAGTGCGACAAGCTAAAGCCCTAGCCTATCGGGTACGGATTGTTTTAGAACCAGAAGAAGGTGGGCAGTCACTCGAGGCACAATTGGTCTAATGCTGGGACATAATGTAAAAGTCGGTCTCGAGAAGAAGCCAAAGCCTAGAGCGCTTTTGGTAGACCGTTCTATGTCCGCAACCACACAATACTTAACGCAGATTAAACGAGCCTACGCTCGAGCCGACAGCCCGTCCACCCAGCAAGCATTCACAGGAATACCTATTGTTATCTCGGTCTAGGGCTTTTGGCGGCTGTCCTTGTTTAGTCCAGTAGACAAAATACCTCTGGGCATTACCTTGAGTTTTGAAGCAATCACATTTAACACTTTTGATTCGGGCGGGTTTGCTGCCTACTGGGACAGTGATGGGATAGGCACAGGCAAGGGCTAAGCTCGAGACGATGAAAAGGGAAACGAGAATAGGTTTTTTCAGGGGTCGTCTCGAGTTAAGCACTATTGCCAAGTATTTTCAATCTCTTCGGGTCTGATTCCCCGAGGCAAGCCTCGTAGCCGCGAAGCGGAGTGCTTTTGTGCTTTTCACTAATTCCTCGAGAACGTTGTTTGCGTTAAGATGCCGTTTTAATACCCCGAGGCTTGCCTCGGAGATTTTTTATTCAATTTTTGCCCCAAGGTCGCTGTGTTTCCGAAGCCAGTATTCAAACTTCTGACGGTGTGCGTGTGGCTGATGTCATCTGGGCAGAACGAAGTTTTCTACTCGAAAATCGTCATAACACACCATTTCACACCGCTCCTACTATTTGCGTCGAAATCATCAGTCCAAGCAACAGCAAAAAAGAAATGCAGCAAAAAATGGATTTGTATTTTGAGGCGGGTGCAACCGAAGTTTGGCTGTGTAACTTAAAAGGCAACGTTGAGTTTTATAATGTCGGTGGTCAACTCGAGCAGAGCCTTATTGCGCCCGAGTTTCCAAAAATTATCACCTTGGATTAAATCACTCATTTTACTGAATCGGCTTCTGGAGCTTGGGTTGCTCGAGGCTCGGGGACTTAAGCGCACCAAAACCTCACGCCCGAACAGTGCCACAATCTTCTAAGCACAAAAAAGCCAACGGCTAAACTATTGGCTTTGCAAAAGTTTAGCCTAGCGTACTCGAGTCAGGGTACTGTCAGCTTTTTGTGGTGAAGAAGTCCGTAGGCGCATTTTAACACTCGAGACATAACCTGCTAAGTCTTCAAGCCCACGGTCTAAACTGGTTTTAAGGTGGTATTCGCCCATGCCAAGCGGTGTGACCAACATAAATGGGGCTTTACTTAAGGTCTCGAGGACTTGCAGCACGGTGCTTGTGCCAATGCCACTGCCGGGCAGTTTTGCCACAATATCTTCTGGGGTGATGGCACAAGGAGCGTTAAAATGCCTGAGTGCCAGCATAATAAAACTAAATTCGCCGCGTGTCTCGAGCCGTTGGTTGATGCTTTGTTGGATGCTTTCGAGCGCGTCTTGGCGGATTCCATCGGCATTCCAGTAGCCTTCGAGTTCAAGCGGACTTAGGGCAAAATGTTCTTGGAGTTTTTCTAAGCTGGCAAGGGCTTCGAGTTCGACCCTGACCACATGACCAAAAGCAGTGGCGGTGTCTACTAAGCCAATCCGTTCACTGCTGGTGGCAACCGCTAAATACTTTGCGCCGTTGAGTCGTCCGGCTTTAAGTACCGCACCAATATCGCTGTGACCTTCGAGCGCAAGGGCAATGCGGTGTGTGCCTTTTGGTAATTGGGCTTCGAGTTGTAAGCCATTCTCGAGGGCAGATACGCTATAACCAAAACTGGTGAAGGTACGATTTAACGCCTCGAGCGGTGAGGCTTGCGGCGGTTGGATACTCGGTGCGACTTTTGCTACGATATTTGAAAGCACCACAGGCTTTTCTTCGACCAACGGCTCTGGTTTTTCGCTGCTTGGGTATAAAATACCGCTAGGGTACGGCGAAACGGCGGCGGGTTGTTTACGCACCACCCGAATATGCGAGCTTTCGTCCTCGATAATACTTTCCATCAGGGCTGGAACGACGGCTACAGCATTTTGACTGGTATTTTGAACCCGATTTTTTTGTTGCACTTCTAACTGCCAGCGCTTAGGCTCAAGCGGTGTGAAAATCAGCGCATCGTTGACCGCCAGTTTTTGTTGGGCAAAAAAATCAGTTAAGCCGTATAAGCGCCCACCACGCGGTTCAAGACGAATTTCTCGTCCACCATCTAGCAGGACACTTAGCACACCATCGTTGGGGATGTAAGGCTCGAGGTATTTAAGAATCGCAAGGCTACCTGAGTCTAAGCACAGGCGGGTGATGGTGTAACGAAGTTGTTTAACGCTCACGGCGGAACCTCCGACGGCGTTGGGACTTGGGGATTTGAGGGATTGATTTAGGGGTTTGGGTTTGACTAAAGTCATCGTGGAGTTCTTTCAAGGTCAACTCGCGGATACCCGCGAGGGAAAAGTAAAGGTGTTTGGCTACGGCTAGTGTAACCCGAGCGTCATCTAATGCGCGATGCCTTGCGGCTTGCGGTACATCATACAGTCTTGATAAGGTCTCGAGTCCACGTTTACGCCTCCCGGGTAATACTGCTTGCGCCAAGTTGATTGTATCCACAATTGGATTGGGTAACTTGCGCCCTAGCTTAGCAAATTCTCGAGCCAGAAGTGCAGCATCAAAGCCTGCATTATGAACCACCAAGGTTGCCCCCTCGAGAAACGACTCGAGTCTAAAAAGAGTTTCTTCGATGGGTGGCGCACCTTCAAGCATCGCCGCGTTAATCCCCGTCATGCGTTGCACAAAAGGATTGATTGGGCGGTTACTTGGCACAAAGGACTGAAATTCTTGTGTCCCGTGTTCGTCTATTCGCACCGCCCCAATTTCGATAATGTCTTCGCGTACTGGGTCACCATTGGTGGCTTCTAAGTCCAGTGCTACAATTATTTCGCCTTGGGGTGGAAAACGCCGAGTCCAATTTTGCAGTGCCACTGTATTGTCCTCAATAAAAAAACGTCCGTCCAAGCGCTGCTCGAGCCAAGCCCCAGCCAGTGGTGCGCTCAAACCAATCTGTTCGCCCAAGGTCGCCAGTGCTAACGGCTTAGCGTGACTGGAAAGTGCCAGAAACGCAGTGCGATTAAGTTCAGTAAAAACCAAAGGTCGAGCCACAATTGCCGCGTAGTCTACTCCACAACGGGCAAATATACCAGTTCTGGGGTTTATGAGCCTTTACATACCATAGCTTGTGTGCAGAAAGGCGAAAGGCGAAGGGCAAAGGTTTTCACTTTCGCCTTTTGCCTTTCGCCTTTTTACTGTATTCTCAACCCCATGTCTCGAGAATTGGTGGCTTTAATTGCCCATGATGATAAAAAAGATGACCTTGCTCGTTTTGTCCTCGAGCATAAAGCCCTGTTTGCTCGTTTTGCTTTGATTGGCACTGGCACAACCGCCAGAATTATTTCTGAAACCACTGGACTCGAGGTTAAACGCTTGATGTCAGGTCCTTTGGGCGGCGACCAACAAATTGGTGGGGCAATTGCTGAGGAAAAAGTATTGGCGGTCTTTTTTTACCGTGACCCACTGACTGCCCAACCGCACGAACCAGATGTCAGTGCCTTACTGCGAATTTGTGATGTTCATAATGTGCCGCTTGCCACCAACCTTGCGACTTCGGTGGCGGTGGCGCTTTGGCTCGAGCAACAAGCCAGTACGGTTGTGCGGCTTAATTGACTGACCACTCGAGCAAAACCTTTAATGTCGCTTCGGGTTATTCTTGGTGTGGTAAATGCCCAACCTTGGCAATGATACTTAGGCGGCTGTCTGGGATTTGTACAAGCAATTGCTTCGCATAGCTTGAAAATTCTTTAGAATTTCTGAATTTGCTGTAAACTAATCAACATTGCTCTCGAGGACGCATTTTATTTGGGTGATCTCTCAAGCCGAGTCTTGGTTACAGGAAGTATCTTTGGTCTAACACCTGTTTATAACAAAACCATCTGCTTTGAAAAATTCTCATTTCCAGACGCAAGCTCAGACCAAAAAAATGCCATCCGCGAACTTGCCGAACGCTTGGATGCTCACCGCAAACGACAACTTGAAACGCATTCAGAATTGACCCTGACCGAAATGTACAATGTTCTCGAGCAGCTAAAAAATAATCTACCGCTTAACGAAAAAGAAAAACGCATCAACAACTTTGGTTTAATCAGCAGCTTACTCGAGATGCACAACGGCTTGGATGGGCTGGTTGCGACGGCTTATGGCTGGCGCACAGACTTGACCGAGGCTCAGATTCTCGAGAATTTAGTGGGCTTAAACTTAGAACGCAACCAAGAAGAAGCTCGTGGCACAATTTTGTATTTACGCCCCGAATACCAAAATCCAAAGGCTAACCCTCGAGATTCCGCCCTAGAATTGCCCGAAGCCGAAAGCGCGGCAGTTGTTCTCGAGCCTGTGGTTTTTCCTAAAAGTCTTGGGGAACAAAGTCAAGCCATTCGCAATGCCATACGCGGCGCAAACCCGATGAGCAGCACTGAAATTACCAAACGGTTTAAGGGGGCTAAAGCGGCTCGAGTTGCCGAATTGCTGGAATTGCTGGTTGGGTTAGGGCAAATTCGGTTGTTGGATGGGCGCTACTCGAGTTAGAACCGAAATGTTGTAAACTGATTCATGGTCATGATTGCCGTCAACGAAAAAACCCTCAGAGCCATTGACCGTTTACGTGCCGAACGCGGTATTCGGACTCGAGCCAAAGCACTTGAAGTGGTTTTAGAAGAGATTGCCCCAGAAGACGATGATCAACTGTCTGAGCGTAGTAAACGCCGTTTGGATTTGCGTTTGAAACAAGCCGACCTCGAGCCTAAAATTGGTTTGTCGGAAATCAAGCAGCGTTTGGGTTTGCAATGAGTGAACTGGTGATTTTCACCAAGCGAGCCGAAAAGATTTGCGGCGTTTAACCGAACAACAACAAATTTCGATGGTTGTAGCCCTCGAAGAATACGCAGTAACAGGTGTTGGAGATGTAAAACTTCTTCAAGGGTACAATAAAGTTTTCCGTCTGAGAAACGGGGATTATCGGGCTTGTTTTATTATTGTTGGGATGCAACCTTTGGTGATTGAAGTGGTAATGATCGAAAAACGCGGTCAGGCTTACGGAAAGCGGAGCAAAAAACGCTTAAGTTAATACAAATCACTCATTGCACCAATCAGCCTATACTTCTGTTCATGCTCGAATCCATCCTAAACGTTATTCTGCCAATGCGTTGTGCCATGTGTAAGGCGCACCTGAGCGGTTCTGAACGTGGCATTTGCACCAAATGCCTAGGCAGCCTTAAGCCCGTTCTCGAGGGCAACATCCTCCATTTTGGGAAATACCAAGGTGGTCTCGAGAAGGCGGTTCGCGCCCTTAAATTTGCCGAAGCTCGAGCCGTGGCTAAACCGCTTGGGATGCGTTTGGGGGCAGCCACCCGAGAAGCGGCGTGGTCTTTTGATGCAATTATTCCGATTCCACTGCATGGCTCGAGGGTCAGACACCGTGGCTACAACCAAGCCGAGTTATTAGCCCAAGCTGTGGCGCTCGAGTTAGGTGTGCCGTGCTTACTGGCACTCGAGCGCACCCGAGCCACCAAGCAACAAGCGCGGCTTGAACGGACTGAGCGCTTAAAAAACTTGGAGGATGCTTTTGCGGTGCAACAACCTGTGGCGGGTCTCGAGGTGCTGCTGATAGACGATGTGCATACGAGCGGTTCAACCCTGACCGAAGCCAGTTTATGTTTAATCGAGGCAGGTGCAAAACGGGTGCGTTTGGCGGTTTTAGCTCGGGCTTAGTATTGTGGGTTAGCATATAAGCCATGAGAGCGCAAATTCGCCATATCACCGAGTATTCGTATCCGATTCCAGCTACGGATTCGTTTAATCAATTGCGTTTACAACCC
>JAYWHB010000699.1:0-2278 GCA_043777915.1 Deinococcales bacterium | reverse complement strand
ACGTATTTTAATGCGACTATGGCGAAGGCTTTTAAGTGGAAATTTCGGGGTTTCAAGCGTGATGTTTGAATTACTCTTTAAGCGTTATTGGTACTACTGGTTTTTGCTACGAAATTCATGTTGCAATTCGCACACCAATGATTTGACCATTTTGCAATAACCAAATCATGCCGCTTGGGTCTATTTGAAACTCGAGTAGAATCAATGCACCTTGTATATTGACCATAAAACTCGTTGGACTGATGGCGGTCATGACAAAGGTTTGTCCTTCTTGCCCTAGACTTAATTGCCCATCTTTGAAGCTGATGGTGGTGTTACTGCCTGATACAAGCGCGTATTTTCCCTCGAGTGTTTTTAAGGCTATAAGTTCGGGTTTGAAGGTTTGTGCGGCTGCCAGTTGCTCGAGTAACGGATTGGGTTGGAATTGACTGCGTGGTGTCATGCCTAAGACTCGTTCAGTAACGCCGTAATTAATTGTGTCCAAGAAATCATTTGCACCGTTAAGATTGGATAAAACCACAATTCCTAAGCGTTTGGCTGGTACAAAATGAATAGTAGCTGAAAACCCATCTATGTTGCCGCTGTGCTGCACAAATTTCGCACCACGATACTCGGCGTTGAACCATCCCAACCCATAACCAGGTAATGCCAAACCTGGTAATGTTAGTAAAGAATTCGGAATTGCAATTTGGTTGCTGTGCATGACCTTGAGGGCGTTTTGAGAAACAATTCGTTTGCCATTAAAAATACCTTTGGAAAGTTGAAACGCAGCATACTGAGCCATATCAGAAGCACTGGAAATAATCGAACCCGCTGGTCCTGCAATTTCCATACGACTAAAAACTGGTGTAACATCAAGTCCGCTTAAACCAACTTGGAAACCCTGAGCGTAATTTCCGTCCTTAATTGCATCTTCATTCTTGAAAATACTGCGTTTCATGCCAAGTGGTACAAAAATGTTTTGCTGCGTATAATTTTCCCAAGTGCTATTGGTGGTTTTCTCGAGCATTGCACCTGCAATCACAAAATTCTGATTGTTGTATTGCCAAGTCGTACCTACTGGTGTGCTGAACGGAATTTTTTCGACTGTACTGAGCATATCGGCTCGAGTTTTCACTGTGGAATCAAAATACCAAAGGTCGTCGGCTCGAGGCATTCCACTGGTATGCGAAAGCAGATTTTGTAATGTAATAGCTGCACCCTGTTTCGTATCAGAAAACTTAAGATTTGGAAGTACAGCATTAACCTTTGTCTCGAGACTGAGTTTTCCTGCATCCACAAGCTGCATTGCCCCTAAAGCCGTGAAGGACTTACTGACTGAACCAATTGCAAAAAGTGTGTTGGCATCTACGGATACCCCTGTTTTGGTATCGCGTACACCATAACCCTTGGTATAAATAATTTTCCCATCTTTGATAATGGCTAAACCAACGCCTGGTACACCGTGTTGTTTCATGGCATCTGCCACAAAATCATCAATTTCGAGGGTATTTAAGTTCTGAGCTTGGGCAATACCAAGCAATCCGATCAAAACAAATGGTACAAAAACACGGGTTAAATAATTTCTGAACATGATTAAACTCCTGACTTTATAAAAAAGTATGATTGTGAGCAACGCTGATTAACTAGCTTTATACGGGTCAAGGATTAACCTGAACCGAACCGTTATTGCTGCTTAAGGTTAAATTGCTTGTCGCCTGACCAACTCGGGTGGCAACGAAATTATCTTGACTCATTCGCAATGAAAATCCTTTTAAGTTAAATTCTAAAGTGCCATTGTTACTACTTCCACGCACCACAAAACCATCTTGGGTATTGATGTTTTGTAAGCGAATATCATCGTTGTTAGTGCTGATGGTATTGCTAGAATTACTTGGCAGAATTGCGTTTTGAATCGTCACTTGACCATTGATTGTATCAATCTCGAGCTTGCCTTGAATGGTTTTGGCTTGGACACTGCCATTGGTTGTTTCAACGTTTAGGTTACCAGTAATATTCTCGAGTTCTACATTGCCATTGATTGTGGCTACAGTTGTTTCTAGTGCGTCTTTAACAAAGACACTGCCGTTGGTGGTATTTATCAGCAAATTATTCATTTGCCTTTCTATTTCAACGTTACCATTGGTGGATTCAATTTGGGCTTCAAGCGCGGCTGGTAATACAATTTCGATGCTATTGGCGCATTCAAAGCACATGAAACTACTTTTCTCATGGATTTTTAGGGTTGTTCCAACCCGTTCGATGGTTGGTAGGAAATCTCGGCGTTTGTACCCAATAA
>JAYWHB010000698.1:0-6306 GCA_043777915.1 Deinococcales bacterium | reverse complement strand
GCGGAGCAGTTAATCACCATGCAATTCTTTGCTTTTTTTGTTTTCGCACCAATGCAAGAAATCGGCAATGTGCTGGTTTCTTACCGTGAAGCCGAAGCCTCCTTAAATAATTTCGAGAAGCTGATGAATAAAGCCCCTGAAGCCCAGCCGCTCGAGCCGAAAGCCATCGGTGGAGTCCAAGATTTACAGTTTTCTAAAGTCAGTTTTAAGCACCAAAGCGCCAACCATAACGCCATCGAAGAGATTGATTTTAAGGTGGCTCGAGGCGAAACCATTGCTTTTGTTGGTCCGAGCGGCTCAGGTAAAAGTACCCTGATGAAACTGCTTGTCGGCTTGTACCGTCCACATACGGGCAGTATTTTTTACAATGGTTTGCCCGAAGAAGATATTAATTTTGAAGAACTTCGCGCTCAGATTGGATTTGTGACCCAAGACACGCAGTTGTTTTCTGGCACAATCAAAGAGAATTTGCTTTTTGTTGCCCCGAACGCCTCGGATGAATTGTTGCGAGAAACCCTGTCTCGAGCTTCCTGCAATGCGCTACTCGCCAAAGCCGAAAAGGGTATGGATACGACCATTGGTGAGGGCGGCTTAAAATTATCGGGTGGCGAAAAACAACGTATTTCGATTGCACGGGCGTTACTGCGCCAGCCAAGCATTCTGATTTTTGATGAAGCAACTTCGGCGCTTGATTCTTTGACCGAAGAGGACATCACCAATACCATCCGCGATATCTCGAGTTCAGGACAGCAAATCACGGTTTTGATTGCCCACCGTTTAAGCACGATCATGCACGCTGACCGAATTTATGTTCTCGAGCGTGGCGAAATTGTTGAGACTGGTTCACATGATGCCCTGCTGCTCGAGAAGGGTTTGTACTACGCGATGTGGAGGCAACAAATTGGTGAGCGTAAGAAGTTGGTTGCCGCCTAGGATAAGAGTATCCTGAGCAGTCCTTACCAATTGTCAAACTTCTAAAAATACCTTACACTACTACACATGGTCAGTCAGCGATTTGAAGAATTTATCAATCAGCATACCCTGCAAACAGTGGATCATCGGTCTGATATTCTTTCGGAGTGGATGGAAAATCTGGAAGGGTTATACAAAACGATTGAATCGTATTTACAGCCCTTTATCGAAAATAAAAAAATAAAAATCACTTATCAAGATGTGCAACTACATGAGGACGGGCTTGGTGATTATACTGTTCAGGAGGCAACCATTACTCTGGGAGAAAAATCTCTTAGCCTTAAACCAATAGGCACATTACTGATTGGAGCAAAAGGTCGGGTTGACTTAACGGGTGCTTATGGTACTGCTAAATTAATTTTTGCGGATTTTTCAAAATTCCCCAACGTTTCAACCACAGATTTTCAATGGATGATTCCCAACCCTTCAAGAGCAGCCATTGGTATTTATGCGCCTTTAACCGAAGAAGCCTTCCTTGAAGTTTTTATGGAAGTTGCAGCAGATGGTTAAAAAAGTAGGTCTTTCTGGGGAGGAGCGCACACCACAAGACATTGACATCCATCACCAAGACACAGAACAGGCACTACGTCATTATTTTGCGACCCCTCAATTACACATAAAAAGATTTTTTGGTTACACACAAGCAGAGATTCAACAAGAACTTCAATTGCGTATCATCGAACAAGAACGCATGAGTAGTTTAGAACTATTGGCTGCGCTTGAAGCCATTTTTCGACTTGATTACTTGCAGCGTGGCTTGTACTCTAAACAAAAAGACCAACTTTCTAAACATTTTCGCTCGTTGTACAAAGAAAAAGAGAAGCGAGTATCCTTAGAAGAAGACATATTTGAAGCGTGGAAAATTTTTGGTTCTGTCAAGCCAGAATTGAGTGGTGACTTAAAAGGGGCATTTAAGTATCGGCATTGGTTAGCGCATGGGCGATATTGGACTCCTAAAACAGGCAGGAAATATGATTATTTTGGGCTGCAAACACTTACCACCTTGGTTTTGCAAAACTTTCCTTTCCAATCACCTCATACCTAAATTAAATCTTAAGATTGACAAAGCCCACGAATTCAAGCAAACTCGAGTCATGGACAATTCAATACCGCTTATGTATAGCTGGGTCAAACGCACCCGTAAAATGCTCTTTGATTACCTCGAGACACTACCAAAAGAGGTTTATCTCCAAGAACGCCCAGACTTTGCTTACGGCAGCCTTCGTAATATCCAAGCACACATTGCTGGTTGTTACTTATTTTGGGTCGGGGGCATGGGCTTAAAACACGAGATTGACAAATCAGCCCTCGAGAACATTGCAGATGTAGCCGCCATGAAACACAAATTTCTTGAAGTAGATTCCGTTCTCGAACAAGCCTTTACGGATTTTATAGACGTAGACACCATTTTTGAGGTGGTGCGTCCGCACCGCGATACCTTGGCGGTTTCACAGCGCTGGTTAATCATGCACCCGATTACCCATGAATTTCACCACAAAGGGCAGTTATTGGCATTGGCTCGAGTCCTCGGGCATCCTTTGCCTGAAGATATGTTTGCGGATTTGGTGACACCTTAATCGGTATCAAAACGTCCCTCAGATGGCAACTCGAGACCCGCATGAAGCGCTTTGGCTAACTGCATTGTGCTTGGGTAGGTCATGCGCTGATACCAGGCTTGCTGAAAACCAGTGCTGGTCTTAAAGTAACACGCCACGGTTGGACCAAACTGACACGCGCCAAGACAACCAGATTCGGTTAAACGCAAATTGCCACCCGTTTTGTAATAGGCTAATTTTTCGGTCTCGAGACCTTTCCAAACGGCTTGGAACAGCAACTTTGAGCCGTCTTTAAGGCAGCGTTCATCGGTGCAAATCAGGATATGGGCTTGGGTTCTAAAAAAATGGGGTTTGGTCATAATATTTTTGTTCAGGTGGACATCAGGTCTTCGGAGTAGACTAGAAACGCTCTAGGAGGTGCATTATGAAAGTTTTCAGGTCAGTTGTGGTCACATTAGCAACTTTGGCAAGCGGTGGGGCATTGGCTTTTTGTGGTTTTTACGTGGCTAAAGCCGATGGTGAACTGTTCAATCAAGCCTCGCAGATTATTTATGCCAAAGATGGCAACCGCAATAAAATTACCATGGTCTCGGATTTTAAGGGTAATGTCAAGGACTTTGCAATGGTTGTACCCGTGCCTGTGGTCTTAAAAGAATCCGAAATCAGTGTTCTCGAGCCGGATTTAATTAAGAAACTCGATGCCTACAGCGCCCCGCGTTTGGTGGAGTATTTTGACCAAGACCCTTGCAATCCAATCCTTGAAAGACCAATGCCGACCACAACCGCCGCCCCATCAAACCAAGCCGCTCCACTCCAAGCACCCAAAGTAGCCGATGCGCTCGGTGTGACCGTCGAGGCGACCTATGAAATCGGTGAGTATACGATTCTGATTTTAAGTGCTACCGAAAGTTCTGGACTCGAGACTTGGCTGGTTCAAAACGGCTATAAACTGCCCAAAGGCGCGAGCGCGGCTCTTGCCCCGTACATTAAAATGAACATGAAGTTCTTTGTGGCAAAAGTTAATTTGGAAAAATACAACTCGAGTGGCTTTACCACCCTGCGCCCGATTCAAATGAGTTTTGAAAGTAAAGACTTTATGTTGCCGCTACGCCTTGGAATGCTCAACGCTAAAGGCAACCAAGATGTGATTGTCTATGCCCTAACCCGCAAGGGCAGGGTCGAAACCGCCAATTACCGCACCACCACCATTCCTAGCAACCTTGAAATCCCCGAGTATGTCGAAAAGCAATTTGGCACCTTCTACAAAGCCTTATTTAGTAAAGCCCACACTCGAGAAGGCAGCCGTGCAGCTTTTATTGAATACGCTTGGAATCCGAGTTGGTGTGACCCGTGCGCTGCCCCACCACCCAGCCTAGAAGACCTCGAGCGGGCAGGAGCGGGTTGGGTGCGCCAATCGAACCAAATTTTCTTTACACGACTGCATGTGCGTTATAATAAATTAACCCATAAAGACGACCTAATGCTCCGTGAAACCAGCAACCAAAGCACCCACCAAGGGCGTTATATTCTGCAACGCCCATTCAAAGGTGACTTAAGTTGTGATGCTGGAAAAGCCTATAAAACCGAACTCAGTCAGCGTTTAGAAAAACAAGCCCAAACCCTAGCTAATCTCACGGGCTGGAAAATTGAGGATATTCGTAAACGCATGGGCATCTAAAACTTGTTCTTATGGCTATTGCCTAACGGAAATTTGTAGTACAGAACAACAAAAAACTAATTCTTGAGAATGTTTTGGCTATATTGCGTTCCAACCCTCACCCAACTCGCTTGAAGCTCGTTACCCTCGTCCCGCCAAAAAGCGCGGGAGAGGGTCGTTCGGTTTGTTTTTTTGTTTAACTTGGTGTCTATGTACGAACCTCTTTTGCCCTATTTTTCTGTTCGCACAGCTAAGGGAGACTTTTGGAGGCTTCATTATGGGTCTGAGAAACAGGATTTTTCAAAATCTGGTGCAGCATCTGGATACATGTTTAGTCTTAAAGTAACCGTGACTTCATGCCATTGAATTGTCCTGCGAATAATGCCCTCGTTTATTTCTTCGAGATGACGTGAGCAAAAGCGCAATTCTCGAGGTGATAACCAACGGAACTCAAAATATGGGAGTGTCGCAATAGTTGTCGAATCCATTTCAGAGCCATTAACAAAACGAACCAATTTTAGACTATCCATCTGACCTGACCTGCATCTAAATCCAACATTCCGTGCCACAAAATTGATGCCACCTACTCGCAGTTCAGGTGCAAGAATCTCTTGTTGAATGTATCTTGGACATGGAGTGGCAATACTTGTGTAAACGACATAGATTAGAATTCCAAGCAATCCTAGAATCAGAAAACTTGGAAATCGTTTCTTCCATAAGTTGGTCGGGATTTTTTCGGGCATACTCTTGTTACGTTATTCGGTTGTAATTCGTTCCCAAAACTACTTACTCGGCTCGAGAATTTTCTTATTCATGTACGTTTGTAACACGGTTGGGATATTCACACTACCATCAGCGTTCTGGTGATTCTCGAGCAGCATCACCAGAATTCTTGGGGTAGCCAGCGCTGTGTTGTTGAGTGTAAAACAAAAACGTGGTTTACCAGTGCCGTCTCGGTAGCGCAAATTGGCACGCCTCGCTTGCCAATCGTGTAGCGAACTACAAGAATGGGTTTCGCGGTAACGATTTTCTGAGACCACCCAGCTTTCGACATCCACCATGCGGTACTTGCCTGTTCCCATATCACCAGTGCTGGTCTCGAGTAAACGATACGGCAGTTCTAACGCCTCGAGAATGCTGCGGCTGTTACCAAGCATCGTTTCAAATAATTCATCGGACTTGGCTTTATCGCTTGGGGCAAGCACATACTGCTCGACTTTATTAAACTGATGCACCCGAGTTAAACCGCGTGTGTCCTTGCCAGCCGCGCCAGCTTCGGCACGAAAACACGGTGAAATCGAAACATAGAGTTTGGGTAAATCGGTTTCCTCGAGCAGTTCACCACTGTGCAAACTGTTCAGTAGCACCTCGGCAGTACCCGCCAAAAATCGGTCTTCGCCCTCGACTGCAAACACTTGGTCTCTAGCACTAGGGAACTGCCCGTGGGCATAAAAGGCTTCTTCTCGGGCATAACTTGGCACAGTAATCAGTTCAAAACCGCGTTGCACCATAAAATCCACAGCAAAACGCAAGACACTCATCTCGAGTAACGCAAGGTCGCCACGTAAACTATACGAACGCGTCCCCGCAATCCGTGCCACCCGTTCGGTTTCTGCCCAACGGTTCTTCTCGAGCAGTGCCACATGGTCAAGTGGCGCAAAATCAAATTCTCGCGGTGTACCGACTTTTAGGGTCTCGAGATTCGAGTGTTCATCCGCTCCAATTGGTGCGCCATCCCACGGAATCTGAGGCACTTGAAACATCAGGGTTTTAAGTTGCGCCTCGAGTTCACGCAGTTCTGGCTCTAAGGTCATTAAATTGTTCTTCGCCACTTTTCCGCGTTCAATCAAGCTCGGTCGAGTGTCGGGCGTGGCTTTGGAAATTTCTTTGGCGAGGCGGTTGGCTTCGGCTTGGGAATCCTCGGTTTCGCGTTTTTTGGCGGCAATGCTCGAGTCGAGGGCTAACAAATCATCTAAATTCAGGTTTAGGTGCTTTTTAGTAATTGCATCACGCACAAGGTCTGGGAATTCACGAATAAATTTAATGTCCAACATGGAAATAATCTCCTTACAGATTAAAGCTGCACTAACTCGAGTGCCTTCATGCGGGGATTGTACCGTA
>JAYWHB010000697.1:0-6313 GCA_043777915.1 Deinococcales bacterium | reverse complement strand
GTCTGATGGCAGCCTTGATTACCCAATTGAGATTTTAAGTGGTTTTGATTTTGTGGTCTCGAGTATTCACAGTCAGTTTACCTTGTCTTATGCAGCCCAAACAGCACGTTTAATCAAGGCAGTCCAAAATCCGTTCACCACAATTCTTGGGCATCCCACTGGGCGTTTGCTGCTGCGTCGTCCGAGTTACGAATTTGATATGAAGGCAGTTCTCGAGGCAGCCTTAGAAGCTGGCACAGTGACTGAAATTAACGCCAACCCAAACCGTCTGGACTTAGATTGGCGAATTGTTCTCGAGCATCCCAAGAATTTATATGCGGTCAACACCGACGCGCACAGCACCGCAGGGTACTTGGATTTAATTTATGGGGTACAGGCTGCACAAAAAGGCGGGGTGACTTCAGAGCGCTGTATTAACACTTGGTCAGTTCAAATATTCCTCGAGTTTGCTTTGGCTAAACGCCTCAGAAGTTAATCTCGAGCTTAAAGCGTCCGCTTTTGCCTTCGGCATCAAATTTAAGCCTAAAGTCACGTCCGTTTTGGCGGTAGGTAGCTTCTAGCTTGGTGGCTTTGGTTTTGTAATCAAGGGCGGTACGCTGCCAGCCTTTGCTGCTCAGTTGTTGATGGATATAAGCATAAATATCGTCAAAATCGGCACGGCTTTCAAAAACCACTTTACTCGAGCCGTCACGTTCGCTGCTGTAATCCACCAACGTCGAATTGACATACGGGGCTAAACCAATCTGGGCATTCCAAGTGGTGCTTTGCCCTCCACTTGGGGCTGGGCTTGGTGGAGGTTGAGCAGTTACGGCTGGCACGGGCGCACCTCGAGAATTGACCACGGTACAAGCCGAAAACAGGGCAAGTAATAGAATTCCAAACAGGATTTTCATGCGCTTACTTTACTAGGGCTAGGGCTGCTCGTCAAAGCCAAATACAGCAAACTCTGTGGTGTTAGCGCCACGCCATTGAGGTTTAACCATCTCGAGCGGCAAACTGACCTCGAGTCCTAAAAAATCCGTGCTTGCTCGGTCAAATAAGGCTTCTAAGACTTCGGGGCGACCCGCCCACCAAGCAGAAACAGCCCCTTGAGGTTGATTTGAAAACCACTGTACAGGTGTGCCATCATGCCACCATCCATTCTTGGGCATGACAAGTAGCATCCCAATCGGTTGTTCGTGTTCAAGGGCTAGGTAAGCGCATAATTCTGGATACTTTTGCATCACTCGAGTGATTTCTAAGGAAACAAGTCCGTGCCAAGCAACAGCACCATGCCTTTCACACCAACTTTGGGCTAAGGCATTGGCTTGTGTCCACGGCACTTGTTCGATATAGACTGAACTCGAGACCAATTGTGTTTGCCACTCGAGAATTACGCCTTGGACAAGTATTTTCCCAAATTCTGGCGTTCGGCTCGAGACCAAAAGGGCTGGGCGTTTTAAGTTTTTGGCTTGTGTTTGCAATAACAAAACATCTTTGCCATAACCAGCGTTGACCTCAAGCATCGGCAGATTTAGGTTTTGCAGTATTGTCAAGTCTTTAGTCTCGAGAACCTGCGTGGCAAACAATGCCCAGTAGTCTTTTAACCACATTTTAGTAGACAAAGAAACCCGTTAAACCCGTGGCTTCTGCCCATTGTGACTCTACAGTTTTCACCACAGCATGGGTTGAGCCTTTTTGTAAGTGGTGCAATAATTGCTCGAGTTGGAGTTTTTCGCCTTCAGCAATCACTTCGACCCGCCCGTCAGATAAGTTCTCGGTATAACCACTTAATCGCAGCATTTCGGCTTGGCGTTGCACAAAACGCCGATAACCAACACCCTGAACCTGCCCTGTAATCAGGGCAGTCAGGCGTAAAATCGTTTCGGGCATTTACAAGGCTTGGCGCAATAACGCCACCACGGGTTCAAAACCGACTTTTCGCGCCAAAGAAATACTGGCAGCGTTCTCGGGGTGGGTTTTAATCAAGCTACTGCGTGCGCCACGGGACTTGGCTTCGGTTAGCCCAGCCTCGAGTAATTGCGTGGCAACACCATTTTTGCGGGCATCGGGTTCGACATAGTACGCCACCGACATCTCATCAGGGTTTTCGGACACCCACCATGAGACACCAAGCAACTGACCGTTGTTTTCGGCAATATGGGCAAATCCTTCGGCTGCCACATTCTCGAGGACACGATCCACGGCTAACTCGAGTGAACCGTTGCCTTTGGCAATCAATCGCGGGTACTCGTGATACGCCGCTTGAATAGAGGTCTTGAGGTAACTTTCATCGTTAATTGAAGCTAAGCGAATCTGATTCATTCCGTACACGATTCTACACCTATTGAGGAAGTTGTGGTGTGACGAATCCACTTTAAGGTTTGCTCTAAATTCTTGCCTTAAAAGTATCGCATTGGTCTGGGCTTCCGCCTTGCAAACCACGCACAAACCATTGTTGACGTTGAGCGGCACTGCCATGGGTAAAGGTGTGCGGATTGGCAACCCTTCCAGCTTGTTGTTGCAGTACATCATCACCAATTTCAGCCGCCGTCTCGAGGGCAGCCCGAATTTCGGTTTCGGTGATATTGGCACTTTGGTCTTTGGCGGTGGCGTTACCCCAAATTCCGGCAAAACAATCGGCTTGGAGTTCTAA
Source organism: Deinococcales bacterium (assembly GCA_043777915.1). GTDB lineage: Bacteria > Deinococcota > Deinococci > Deinococcales > JAAFIG01 > JAAFIG01. Next base: position 3,678 of record JAYWHB010000697.1, on the reverse strand, counting down.
ACGAACCGAAAGGTTATTGCTAGTGACTTTATCAGACCGAGCGCGTTGTTCACGAACCTTACCTGAAATACCAAGGATATGCTGGACATGATGCCCAACTTCGTGTGCCAAAACATAGGCTTGGGCAAAATCAGAATTGCTTGTGCCGCGTAATTCTTGGAAAAACTGCATGTCAATATAAATGGTTTGGTCTAAGGAACAATAAAACGGTCCCATCGCAGCTTCGGCAGCCCCGCATCCACTTTGGTCTGAGCCAGAAAAAAGCACCAGTTTAGGCGCTTGGTAGGTCTCCCCTGCTTGCTTAAAAATTGCGCCCCAGACATCTTCAGTTTTGCCTAGGATACTTTCGGCAAATTGGCGGTCACGGTCGTTGAGGTTAGCACTACCGGTACTCGAGACTCGAGGGTTAGCCCCACCAAGTAAACCCAGCACTTGGGCTGGATTGACCCCAAAGACCAGACTGGCAATCACAGCAATAATAATTCCGCCAATGCCAACCCCGCCAGCCCGTGCTGCCCCGCCGCCACGTCGGTCTTCGACATTGCTGCTCTTACGAAAATTTTTCCAATTCATGGGTGGATTGTAGCTTAAAAACAAGGTAAAGGCAATTTTACAAGGCTGAGTTTTAAGGTAGTATTGGGCATGATTCGTAAAATTTTGGTCACAGGTGCTTCACGCGGTCTTGGTCGTTCGATTGCCTTGGAACTCGGTAAGCAAGGTCACAGTATCGCGGTACATTATGGTCGTTCTTTAACCGAAGCCGAAAGCGTCGCCGAAGAAATTCGAGCCTCTGGCGGTCAAGCCGTGCTGGTTCAAGGGGATTTATCCAGTTTAGAAGGGGCTAAAGCTGTAGCGGCTGCTGCCATAGAAGCCCTTGGTGGTTTAGAAGTGCTAATCAATAATGCTGGAATCACCAAAGATGGCTTACTGATGCGAATGAAAGACGAAGACTGGGATGCAGTTATTGACACCAATTTATCTGCACCGTTTGCTTTAATTCGTGCCTCTATTCGTGGCATGTTGCAAGCCAAATGGGGGCGGATTGTCAATGTCTCGAGTGTTGTGGGTTTAATGGGCAATCCCGGGCAAGCCAATTATATCGCGGCTAAAGCAGGTTTAATTGGGCTAACCAAAGCTGTCGCTAAAGAATATGGTTCTAAAGGAATTACTTGTAATGCGGTTGCTCCGGGCTTTATTGAATCGGACATGACCGAAAAACTTCCCGAAGCCCTAAAAACCAAATATCTCGAGGGGATTCCAGCCGCCCGTTTTGGTAAACCAGAAGATGTCGCCTCAGTTATTGCCTTTTTGGTTTCGGATGGTGCAGCCTATGTCAATGGGCAAACAATAGCAGTGGATGGTGGCTTATATGCCCATTAAGGTTGAATCGCCGCAAAGTATTGTTTGACAGTTCCCTCGAGTACCACAATCACAAAGCCTCTACCACGCAAAACTAATTTTCGTTCAGGGAGGTCTTGGTGCGGCTCGAGATGGGCTGTAAATAAGTGTTGTCCACCTACGCCCTGCATAAATCCAAGAGCAGCTTTGATATTGGGGAGGATAAGTTGGTTTGACCTACTTGGGCTGTCGGGGTGCGGCTGCAACTGCTCGAGTAAACGCATTTCTTCGAGTAAATTGGTCATTTGAATTTTATCACTGATTCGTTCAGCGATTTGCAAAAGCAGCGAAGCATCTGACTCACTAAAGGCAGCCAGTTGCCTTGACTCGAGGTTAATCACCCCCAGCACTTGATTTTGATGGGTTATCGGAACGGATAATTCGCTTTTGATTTCGCCAGACAAATGCACAAAGTCTGGGTCGGTACTGGCATCATCTATGCGGTAGATACGGTTGCCTTTGACGGTTCTGACCATTACGCCGTTGCCTGTCATGGCGTGCTTAGCCATCATTTTTTCGTATCCAACTGCATGTTGCAAAACCAAGTGGTCTTGCTCGAGTAAGTAAATACTAACCAGTGGAATACCTAGGTTTTGACTGATGCTTTCAACAATATTTTTTATCAGGTCTTGGGTGTTTGTGGCTTTGGCGGCATCGTTACGAATCGTGTCTATTAACTCGAGACGTTTGGCTTGATTGATGCTTAACTGACTGAGTTCTCGAACATTTTCTTGTTGTAAAATCTCGGCACTTAAATCACGCAGAATTACAATTGAACCTATAAATTGATCATTTTCCATTCGCGGATAGCCGTAGGCTTGAACGATGATGATTTCACCATTTTCTCGCTGGATTGGCAAGCGAAATGAGCGCTTCTGACCATTTTTAATCTTGGTGCTTTCTTGACGCAGCAAATCTTGATTTTCGGCGAAAACCCATGTTTTAGAAGGTTGCCCAACCACTTTTTTAAGCGATGAGCTACCAAGAATCTGCAAAGCGGCTGGATTGGCATATTCGATGATATTTTTAAGGCTAATAAATAGTAAACCATCAGGGATGGCTTCTGCCACCAAAACGGCATTGCGACTTTCACGCTCAAGCGCACGGCGAACCTGATGTGAGGCTTTCTCGAGGGCAAGTTGTTCGGTGATGTCATCAATCACCGCGATTGTGCCAATCATTTCGCCATTTGCGTTTAGCCTGATGGTACTGTGACCTTCAATCTGTAACAGATGTCCTTCTTTGTGAATCATCCGAAAACGGTAATGGATGTTTAGTCCTTGGCGCTCACGAATAGACTCCTCAAACAGCAAATGGTCGTCTGGATGAATCAAATCTTGGGCAGTTTTATCCTGTAAATCCTCTAAGGTATACCCAAATATTTCGGTCATGGCAGGATTGATATATAGAAATTTCATTTGGTTATTGGTAAAAACCAAAGCCGATTTAATACTTTTTGCAATTGCCAAGGCATGGTCTTGTTCTTGTTCAAGTTGTATTTTTATTGCAGTCAATTCTTTGTTTTGTACAATCCGTTCGGTTATATCGCGCACATATAAAACCGAACCAGAGAAGCGCTTTTGCTCGTTAAGTATTGGATAAACTGTGACTTCAATTTGTCGCACTGCCCCTTGGTGGGTCATCATACTGTGCTGGTAAGTACGGGTTTCGCCTTTGATAATTTTTTTCCAGTGTTGCTCGAGAATAACCGCCCGTTCAGCTTCTGGAGCAAGTAACATTGCTTGCGTACCAATCAGGTCGTCAAGAGTACACCCGACCAATTCCACAATCTTTTGATTGGCATAAATCACTTCTCCATTGGCATCTATTGTAACGATGCCTTGCGAAATCGTGGATGTGACCTTTAAGGCAAATTCTCGTTCGCGCTCCAAACGCTTTTCGATCATTGCAATTTCTTCGGCATGTTCGACCTGTAAGCTAATATCACGAACAAAACCAATTCCACCACCTCGAACCCGTCCATGTCGGTCAAGTCGTGGATAACTGGTGACTTCAATTGCCACCAAACTACCATCTTTGCGAATCGCATCATAGCGATTCACCCCACTCCAGCCTTGGTTGCGTTCAGATAAGGACTCTTTTGCCTGTTCAGCGTTGGTCACTAATTCAGTTGGGCTAAGTCCAATCAATTCTTCAGGTTCGTAACCCAGCATCTTGGCATAAATCGGACTGACATATTCAAACACTCCTGCTTCGTTATTAACAGTTACTCCTTGTTCAATCGTCTCGAGAACCATTTGGGCAAAGGCTTGTTGTTGG
>JAYWHB010000696.1:0-2290 GCA_043777915.1 Deinococcales bacterium | reverse complement strand
TCCCGTACCAAAAGAGTTCTTATAAAAAATCCGTGAAGTCTGTACCCGCATTGGTGCAGTCATGATTGCCGATGAAATTCAAAGTGGTTCTGGACGGACTGGCAAACTCTGGGCAATTGAACATAGTAATGTTGTACCAGACATGATCATTAGCGCCAAAAGCCTCGCGGCTGGACTTCCCTTAAGTGCAATCACGGCTCGAGCCGAAATCATGGACAGCGCCCATATTGGCGGGGTCGGCAGCACTTACGGCGGTAATCCGTTAGCCTGTGTCGCGGCGCTCGAGGCACTGGAACTACTGCAAAGCAGTGACCTTCAAAGTGGCGCGGCACATATCGAAAAAACCGTGCGCGAGATGTTTGAACCGATGATGCTCGAGTTACCCTGTGTTGGTGATGTGCGTGGTATTGGCGGGATGATGGTGGTGGAATTTGTCAAAGACCAAGCGACCAAAGAACCTTGGCTCGAGTTAGTCCCCGATGTGGCAAAGCGTTGTCTCGAGGGCGGTGTGGTGCTGCTTCGGGCTGGTTTGTACAGCAACTGCATCCGTTTTCTGCCACAACTCGACATTGACCCTGCCATGCTGCATGAAGCCTTGACGGTGGTACAAGGGGCAATTCGTGCGGCTTATGCGGTTCATAAAGCCAAAGAGCTTGTTAGCGCATAATTATTTTCTGTCAGTGGGCGAGACTTCTTGATTCTAAACACGCACCTGTCGGGCAGAATCGCATGTCTCGCCCCTACGGTTTTGTTGGGGTAATTTATGACTAATCTTCCAGCGCTGGTCTCGAGTTCTGACGGGCGTTATATCGTCGTCAATAGCACGCTCGAGATGACATCTGCCCTCGAGAACATTCAACGGGTTTCTTTTCCTGAGCTTGCGGAAGCTGACATCATGTCGGCACATCATTTTGCTTCGCACATTAGGATTTTTCCAGAAGGTCAGCATGTAGTTCTGGACACGCTCGAGAATAAAGTGGTGGCATCTTCAAGCGACATCATGCTCGAGTTAGACTTTAATCATTATCAGCATAAGTTCTTTCCAGCCGTGGGTGAAGGGTTTTTTACCACCCATGACAGCACCGCTCATTGGTTATATGGGGCAGACATTGGGGTGCTGCCCGAGTACCGCAGTCAAGGACTCTCGAGTTTGCTCTATAAAGCCCGTCAAGAGCTTGTGGTACGGCTTGGACTGCATGGGCATTACGCTGGGGCAATGCCAAAAGGTTACGGCGCGGTGAAACTCGAGATGCCGATAGAGGAATACCTGCATCTAGTGATTCGTGGTGAGCGCTTTGACCCTGTGCTGAGTATTCAACTCAAACGCGGCTACAGAATTCACGGGGTGATTCCAGACTATCTCGAGGATGCCAGTTGTGCCAATTACGGCATTCTGATTGTTTGGCGCAATAAAGCGGTGATGTGGTAAGTATGTTGGTTTTTGTGGACGAAAGTGGTGATGCGGGTTTTAAGTTCGAGCAGAACTCGAGTCGGTATTTTGTTGTGGCAATGATTGCTTTTGCCAATGATGAACGAGCTACGGCTGTCGCAATTGCGCTGGCAGATTTTCAAAAATCTCTAGGTCAACGTGATGAATTTAAGTTTAGCAAAATGAACAATTCTCGCCGTTTGAATCTGGCTCAGTTTATTTCAACACTTGATTTTGAAGCTCGAGTATTCACTATTGATAAAACGAGCCTCGAATTAAGTTTTTTCTCTCAAAATGGTATTGATGCTTATCAGTGGATGATCGCTCAAGCACTCTTGGTTTTTCAGAATGATTTTTCCAAAGCTCGTTTTCGCTTAGATGGAACGCATAATCGTCAATTTAAGAGGTTATTTAAGTCTTATATTCGTCAAACACTAGCCGTCGAAATTGCTGACCTTACTTTTGTAGATTCAACAAGGACAGAATTACTACAACTCGCAGACTTTATTGCAGGTGTTGTCCATCGCCAAAAACGAGGAGAAGATTCTGAAAAACTCTTAGAAATTCTTCGGTCAAAAATTACACTCAAAGAATTAAAAAAAGAACCCCTATCGTGAGGTTCTTTTGCGACTCGTTCCTATCCTTTCGGCAGGCGACCATCCGGTCACTTTTCAGGCTGCGAGCCATTTCTAAGAGTCACTATAGCACTTTTAAGGAGGTTGTCAATGATTGATTTGCTGTTCATCAACGCAAAAATCTGGGTGGCTCGAGGGCAAACTGCTACCAGCCTTGGTATTCAAGACGGTAAAATTGTGACACTGGATAATCCAAACCTCGAAGCTCGAGAAACCATTGATTTAG
>JAYWHB010000695.1:0-6326 GCA_043777915.1 Deinococcales bacterium | reverse complement strand
GGATTTGTAGGGTTTCAAACTTGGGCATGGGGAAATCTCCTTGGTGAAAGAATTTTTTTTGACTTGTGCTTAGCTGAATAAAGAAAAACCCCTCCTATTCTCGAGAAGGGGTGCAAATATTTGCGACACAAAACCCATTCTCTTATCTCTGCCGCGTGGCGGCTGGAATTAGCACCGAAAGGGTTAAATTTGACTTTTTTTTACAACACAAATCTATTCACCTTATCGGTGATTAAACATTCGCATTGTAAAGAGTTGAGTCATTTATTTCCTAGGTTGCTGCGACGCTCTTTCGTGTTTTGCACGGATTTCGAGCCAGTCTCTTGCGTCGCTCTGGATAAGTGGTATGGCACGCCGATGAAGCGCACAGGTTCAAAGAACTGAACTTGATAAGAACTGTAAGGTACTTGGGCTAAATTTGTCAAGTGTAAAAAAATTATTCGAGCGATTTGCGTTCGCGCCGAGCCTCGCGGCGCACTTTTGGATCTAAGCCAATCATCAAAAAGAAGTTCTCCAAAGCATTTTCTTTACCTTTGATGTCTGGATGTGCGTCTTCGGCTGTGCCATTGACGAACGGTAGGGCGCGGTACAACTCGAGGGCTTTGACGACCACATCTTCAGCCGCGCCGCTTTCGGCAAGTTCTGCCAGCGTGCCGTAAATTTCGCGCCGACTTTCGGCATGTTGGGTAAAAGTTTCAGGGCTTGGTGTTTCGGGCGCTCTGAGTAAATCCTGCTTGGCAATTCGGCGATAATGCTTTAAGCCACGTAAAATTTCCTCGCTCGAATAGGTTACATTCATGCCTTACCTCCTAGAATTGTGGACACAAATGCCGCCCGTGGGCGGCGAAGACGATTTGACATACAAAGATTCTGATTCACGATGCCTAGAGTATAGGTTTCTAGGGGAATGGTGTCAACGCATCCAAAATTAAATTTTTTACACTCGAACCATAAAGAAGGTTAGACACGTCGTTTTGCTTGGGTGTGTGTACCATGTTACCTTAGCAACCATGACCGAAGTCCAAAAAGGTTTTTTTGCGGCTCTTGCTGCCAGTGCGATTTGGGGCGGAATGTATGTGGTCTCGAGAATCGTTCTTGAGGTGATTCCGCCGCTTCCATTGGTGGCATTGCGGATGCTGATTTCGGCACTTTTTATTTTTGGATTGTATTTGTTGCTGCGCCGTGAATTGTGTATCCCAAAAAGCGCTTGGTCTCGAGTGGCGGTCATGGGGATTGTTGGCTATGTGGTCAGTATCTCGGCACAATTTATTGGTACAAAACTGGCGGGTGCAGCCCTTGGGAGTTTAATCACCACTGCCTCGCCGCTTTTTACGGTGGCAATCGCCGCGCTTTTTGGTTTGGAGAAAGTCGCACCAAGGGCATGGCTTGGCTTAGGGCTGGGGATGGTGGCAGTTTACTTACTCAGTGGCGTGAGTGGCGGTGGCGATGCCACAGGTGCATTGTGGTTGGTCTTAGCGGCTTTCACATGGGGCGTGCTTGGTGTGGTCGGTGGTCAAACTGTGGCTAAACTTGATGCTTTTGCCGTGACAGCATGGGCTAGTTTAATCGGATGGATTGGCACATCTGCCCTGATTCCACTCGAGACCAGCCCAATTCGCTTTGAAGCAATTAACCTGCCTGTAATACTAGGAATACTTTACTTAGGGATTGTTTCAACTGCTGTTGCCTTTGCCCTGTGGGTGTACGGAGTCTCGAGGGCGGGCAGTGTCTTATCTGGAATCGCTTTTTTTGCCCAACCCGTGGTTGGTTCTTTACTTGGGGCGTTACTGCTGAATGAAAAACTCAACTCGAGTTTTATAATTGCCGCAGGGTTATTATTTTTCGGTGCTTGGCTTGCACGACCAATCAACAAAGATGTAACCTAGTAATCATGGAAAGCACCTTGATTTCAGGCAAAGGACAAATTCAAATTCCTGCTTTGCTGCGCCAAGAACTTAAACTCGAGATTGGTCAGCGAATTGCATGGACTCAAAAAAATGGTGTGCTGATTGGTATTCCAGAGCCACTAGATGCAATCACAGCTTTGTTCGGTAGCTTAAAAGGCACGAATATGCTTCTGGCTGAGAACCTTAAAGTCAGTCGAATGAAAGAACGCAATAAAGTTCGGGAACAAACTGTCAGTTCCTTATGAATTACGTCTTTGACACAAGTGCAATGATCGAATTTCTTCACGGAAGGTCTTATCGTGTTGCCGAACTTTTTCAGCAGGCAAAAAGAGGTGAATGCCAAATCTATTTGTCTTTTATGACTTTATTTGAATTGACGTATCAGGCTCGACTTCCTCCAAAACAACCCGAAAAAGATTCAGTTAAGAAATCTGAAGCTCGAGAATTCGCGGCTCTGAAATTATTACAAGATTTGAAAAGTCTGCCTTTTACTGTGTTTGAAGAAACCGAATCGCTTCGTTGGAATGCGGCAAATTTCAAAGCCATTGGTGGATTGAGTCCAGCCGATGCTTATATTTTAGCAACTACGCAAAGTCTAAACGCCACTTTGGTTCATCAAGACGCAGAATATCGCAAATTTAGAGAAGTTCTTCAAGAAGAAATTTAGTTTTTTCGTCTTAGACTAAGCAACCAGAACCCGCTTAAAGACAGCAACAACAACAGCACCGCTAAGGCACTGGCTTCGCCAATCTGGTTAGGACGTGCTAGGCGCTGGTAAATTAGTGTGGTCAACGTTGCCCATTCTGGACGCGAGAGCATTAAAGTCGCAGCGAACTCCCCGACGACCACAGCAAACGAGAATGCAATACCACTTCGCACCGAATGCTCGATTAACGGCAACAGAATAAACCAAAATTCTTGCCACCCGTTCGCTCCATCTAAACTGGCAGCTTGAAGCATCTCTGGATCGAGTTGCCGCAAAGCAGCAAGTGTGGCTCGAGTGATAAGCGGATAGGCACTTAAGGTATAAACGGCAATCAGAAGTGGCAGACTGGCGCTTAGGCTTGGATACGAGACCAGATAAGCCACCCCAAGCAGGGTACTCGAGATGGCAAGTGGGAGTAAAGATAAGGCATCTAAAAAATTGTTTTTGCTGCGCCAAACGGCTAGTGCGTAACTGATGCCTAATGGTATGGCAACCGCTAAAGCCAAAGCTGCAAAGCGAAGATTGTTCCAAATGGCAGTGCTAAGACTAATTTGGAAAACACTGCTCGAGACAGCAAAAAGTCGTTGGTAATGAATCAGTGTCAATCCGTTCGGACTCCAAACACTTTTAATCAAAACAGTTAAAAGCGGTGCAAAGGTCAGAAGTACCAAAAATCCGATGCTCCCAATCAATGCCCCTCGAGTCCAACCCGTGGCTTTAGGGCGGTACGCATCAAAATTTTGGCTTTGGCTGTGGCGACCTTCAAAACTTGTCACCAACCACGCCGCACCAAAAGTGATTAAAAATTGTAGCAAGGCTAAACCAGCCGCCACCTCGAGTTCAAGGCGTTGGACACTTTGGTACATCTCGACTTCCAAGGTCGCAAAGGCAACACCACCCAGCAGGAGTGGCACACCAAAACTAGCAAAAGTGTACAAAAATGTAAACCCTGCGCCTATAAGCGCACTTGGCAGCGCCAAGGGCAGCGTCACAAAACGCCAAACTTGCCAAGTCGTTGCCCCTTCAAGCCGCGCCACATCCTCGAGTTCAAGGCTACGTGAACCTAAAGCCGTCATCACAAAGCGAATGGCTAAGCCAAGGTTATAAAAAATGTTCGCCAGTAACACCAGCCACAGCGTCCCCTCGAGATTGTAAATCCAGCCCCTCGTGCCAAATAAGCCCAGAAAACCGAGGCTTGCCACCAAAACTGGCACGACAAAAGGAATGCTTAAAGTGGCTTCCAGCCATGCTTTACCGCGAAATGAAAAACGGGATAAAAAACTGCCAAACATCAAAGCCAGAACCAGAACCAGCAGACTCGAGAGGCTGGCTTGCAGTAAAGTCATGGCTAAGCGTTCAAAAATAAACGGGTCATTAAGAGCTTGTAGATTGATGCCTCGAGCCAGCAAGGTCAGGGTTGGAATCACCAAACAAAAAAGTAAGAAAATTAGGAGTGGTGCAGCCAGAAGCATAAATAGGTATTCTCTTGGAAATGCTAGGGAACTACAAACAAAATTAAATCAGTTACGCATTAGATCAAATGATTGTACTTGCTATGCGAACCAATCCAATACCAATAAAAAACACCATCCTGCTCGAGTGCTAAAGCTCGATAGTCTCTTCCAACCCGCGCTGACCATGAATCCCCAACTTTCTTAAAATGTAATGAAGGATGCGCCGAGTTGAGCTTAAGCAATTCAAAATTTTTATCTGCAAGGTGCTGGATTTCCAGAGGCAATGAATCGTATGCCTGCCAAAAACTAAGCAACGCCCGATGTGTCAAAGTGGTCGCCACCCACCAGCCAGAATTTGCGCTCGAGCCGCTTGTTCTAAGGATTTTAATTTTCCTGTTGCCGCGTCTGATTCGATTTGTAAATCCCAACTCTCAGATTCGAGTTCCAAAAACCAGTCACGTAGTGCTTCACGGTCTGCTTTTGATAAATCGAGAATTTGTTTTTCTAAGACTTCGACTTGACTCATGCTAGTAGTATAGCGCTTTGGTCATGACTTTATGTGTTAATTTAAGTGCTATGTTCAGTCATTACCCGAGCAATCAAGCAATCTCAAGAAATAATGGTCATTTGGTCATAAAAATCGGATTGTTTGGTCTTTGAATTGGTGAGATAGTCTATGCGGCTTGATAAACTCCCTCCTGTTGGTCATTTTGAACGTTCCCTTGATGAGCTACTTTCTGAAAGTATCACGGCATACTTCTTGGGGCAATCTGAATTCCCAATCAATCAAGCCGAAATCAGTATCTTAGGGCATGAAACCATGCCACCAACGGTTTATGATGTGGCTTGGAGGCTCGAGCCGTCCGAAAACTGGTTCGCCCACCGCCTCGGCACGATTTATCATGATGTCAATGCCAAAGGCGAATTTGCCAGTGCTGGCGCAGCCGCGATTTTGGTCACGGACAGGCATGTTCGTTTAATGATTGGGGCTGGGGTTTACAATAAATCCTTGGCGGTGCGTGGTTCGCGTTCCGAAGGCACACATCTCGAGAAACATGTTTTTCGGTTTATTGAATTAACCAGTATTGGGGCTGGCGATGTTTTAATTTTAGAACACTGGAAACTCGGCAAGTTCTTTCTAAAAATCCCGTGGTCAAGGTCTTTGGCAGCACTTATTTCGGGGCTTCGGGCTAGTGCAAAATCACCTAAAATTCTCGAGAATGGTGTGGTCAATCTGCGACCAGAAAACCGTCTTGGTTCGGGTCAAGCCGTGCAGATTTTGGATGTTCAGGGTAAAGTGTAGTAGGTACTTAATCAAAAGAGGTTATTATGAAAATAGGTTTACAACTGTACAGCATCCGTGAGGCACTTGGCTTAGACTACTTGGCAACACTGCAACAAGTTAGACAAATGGGCTACGTTGGGGTCGAGCTTTTTGGTGAGCATCACTCGAGCATTGATACCAAAGCCATGATCAAAACTTCTGGTTTAGCCGTGATTGCCCATCATTTTTCGTTTGAACAACTGCACAACAATTTTGCAGCTTGTGCTGAACGGGCTAAAGCCATTGGTACGGATTTTCTGGTTTGTTCTTGGAGTATGCCCTCAGACACCCTCAGTTGGTCTGATATTCTAAGTGGATTATCAGAGATTGCCCAAAAAAGCAAAGCCGCCAACTTGCGTTTTGCTTATCACCATCACGACCATGAAATCCGTCAAACTTTGAATGAAACCTCGGTGATGGAACAAATTTTATTGCTGACCGATGGTGAAATAGATTTGGCTTGGGTTCATGCTGGTGGGCAAAATCCAGCCGTTTTTCTCGAGCAACATGCCCAAAAAGCACACTTACTGCACATTAAAGATGTTTTACTCGAGGGGGAGGCTTGGCAAACTGTCGAGCTTGGGGCTGGGACAGTGCCACTAAAAGAAGTTTTACAAGTTGCCAAACAAACCCCGTCTGAATGGCTGATTGTCGAACAAGACCACAGCCCAGACCCGATGGGCAGCGCAGAGCGCAATATCCAGTGGTTAAAAGCTGCTTTGACCTAATGAAATACTTGGTGCTGCTGCTTGTCTTGTTGTTCTCGAGTGCTTCAGCGCAGACTCGAGACACTTGGGCAGCCCCTTGGGATGCTTATTTTCTGCCGCTCGGCACAGCCCCAATAGCAGGTGGTTGTGCCATAGATGCTGGTTTTCGGATTGCCAATTACCTCAGTTACAATTCGGGCGCTTGGGGTAATATCAATACCGATTTAG
>JAYWHB010000694.1:0-6350 GCA_043777915.1 Deinococcales bacterium | reverse complement strand
CTGTTACAACTCACTTGATGAATTGCGGGAGGCTTTGCTGGTTGCGCTTAAGGCTGTGGGTGGAGTTAAAATATAAATCATTTTAGGGAGGTACTTAGACACTCGTTGGCAATCGCTACTGTATTGGCGTACAAACTTGGAACACGAATCATCGGCTCGAGAAGGCATTGTGGTTTTAACCATGCCTCACGGTTACTTGGGCGTTCGCTGTGGTCATCTTGGACTTGTAGCCGGTGTCTCGAGAGTGTTAGAGCATCCAAGCGCACCGCATCCTCTGGCACAGCATAAGCAACATCATTACTGACCACCGCATGAACTCGAGCAGTTTTAGCCAGACTCAGCAACCTCCCAACCATCCGAGCATCCCCTTCACAAAGGTGACTCGAGACCTCAATAAATAAGCGTTGCCCAAACATCCCAGAAAGCCGTTTAACCCATTCGAGGGCTGAATGTGGCTTTCCACTTGCTAACAGTCCCCAAAGCAGCCCAGAGCGTCCACCAGTCAGCACAAAAACATCTGTTGCCTCAAGTAAAGTATCAAACTTAACACTAAAACTCTTTCTGCCCTCCTCTTTCCTCTTTTCTCTTTCCTCTGTTTCTAAACCCCTCGAGATAACTAGGTTCATCTGCCTAAACCCCGCGTTACTGGTTGCCAGCATCACCAACGGATACCCGTCTACCACCACCTCAGCCCCAATGACACTGTGCAATCCTTTAGCTCGAGCCGCGACTTGGAACGGAATCACCCCAGCCGTACTCATATAATCAGTTAGAGCAATAGCGGTTTGTCCATTCTCGAGCGCTTGCTGGACCAGCGCATCTGGACTTGAGCCGCCGCGACGAAACGAATACCAGCTTTTGCTGTGAAGATGAACAAAGCTCAATCAAACCACCCCGCCACAAACCAGCCCTGCCCAGCCTGATAGACCGTTATCTCGCCATGACTTGTTCCTAGAATGTGATACTCGCGCCTTTCCCCCTCGAGCATTGCACCTGTCCACCATGCCCCGTGATAAACCCACACCTCGAGCGTATGCCGAACTGTCCAAACTGCCCCGCGATAGCGCAGTGCTTGTACACTGACTCCAGCACCCACTGGCTCAAGCAGCACCTTACAAGCCTCTGGTTGGTGCAGCAGTTTCATTTTTTGCCTTTGCGTTTAACCCGCTCACCTGTCAAAGCCTCAAATCGAAAGCGTTCCTCTGGTAATACTGCTTTAGGACGGTGAATCTCGAGCCGACCGATTTTGTCTGGATAATGCAAATGCACCACTTGAATGGCTTTTTGAACATCTGGGCGTTCTAAACTGCCAAATAAACTGTCTTGGACTGGTGTTGGACGAATCAAATCCGAAAACAGTATCTCTAAGCGCAGCACCTCGAGTCCAGTCATGACCGTGCGGGTTAAGCGTTCTAAGGCAGTTAAGAGGATTTTGGCGTTTTGGGTGTACTGCTTTAAGACTTGCCGTGCGGTACTTGCGCCGAGTATCGTCTCGAGCGTCACGGTCACAGTCCCAACGTATAAACTCCCCAATTGTCCAATGGCTCGAGCCAACAAGGGTGTGAGTATCGGTTCTATCTCGTGTGGCTCGAGGGCTGGCGGGTCAAATATCCAAGCTGTTTTCACACTGCTTGCTGGTGTCCAGAGTTTTACTGGGCTTGCGTCCCCACCACGAAGCAAGGCAATCAAGAGTTTCGCTTCTTTGCCAAACTGTGCCTCGAGCGCTTTAGGTGTGGTGCGTTCAAGAATGTCCCCGAGGGTCTTAAGTCCAAATAACTCTAGGCGCTTGATAACATCTTCACTGACTCCAATACCACGCAATAAATACACTGGTACTCGAGCCAAGAACAACGCTTCGTTACTTTCGATTCTGGCTTTGCCTCTACCACTTGCCAGCGCTGCTAACCAAGCCGAGCCTCGAGAACTTGAGACTCCAACCCGAAGGTCAAGCTCAGTGGCTATTGCTTCGGTTTCCATAATCCCGAGTCCAGCCGCGAATGCCAACCCAATCTTAGGACTCTCGAGCCACGGAGTCAGCTTGTACAGTGCTTCAAGGGCTGCTTCCCAAGCAGCTTGTAAAGCACTCGGCTCGAGTTGTGCAATGACGACCTCTGGACATAACCCTCGAGCGCGATCCAGAGCATCACCTATTCTAATGCCAGCTTTACGGGCTTGTTCACATGCCCCACGAACCCGCCGTCCCTCGAGAACAACCACGGTTTGGTCTTTAAGTTCTGGCTCGAGCCGTTTTAATGCCCAAGATGGTAAATCAGCCACCCATAAACATGACAATAAACTCGAGGTTGTTTGACTCGAGCCTTGAATCTGGCTTTTGCTTTGGGTATTTGGCGGCATGATGCACCTTGAGCCGCTTTGGTCTATAGTAAACCCAAGCGACTACGTCGCTTCTAAAGGGGAGGAAAACACGTTTAAGCTCTCCAAGCACGGTGTTTTCCTCTTTTGAGTTGTCTAAAACTGTTACATAAAAACCCCTTTTGCTTTACACTATACACAATAAGATGGTATAAGATTATGCACAGTACAGACCAACCTAAGCATTCGAGGTAAAAATGTATATCCTGACCGAAAACATTGATGAAGGCGTGGTTCGAGTTTGGCATTTTCAAGTTAGCACCAAACTCGAGATGGCAGAATTTATCCTTAAGAAGCTCGACTATTTTGATGCTACTGGATTGTTTCGCGGCATCACATGGCGTTCTGGAATCGAGTTTTGGCGCAAAGGTGACTGTACTGCTCTAGGCTTACTTGAAGCCATCGAAGAAACCCACGCTGACGGTGATAGTGTTTCTGGTTTCCAAATCCATCAGCTTGACTTAAGCAAAAACGGTTCAATCGCTACCGATGTGACCTACTCTGGGGCATGATGTGCGGACGCTATGTCTTCAATATGGGACGAGAACGCTTCGAGGCAGCTTATGCCGTCCAAGCACCTTTAAGTCTCGAGCCTCGATTTAACATTGCCCCAACCCAACGCGCCCCGATCATCCGCCTCGAGCAAGAAACCCCAGTCGCCACGATGCTCGAGTGGGGCATCAGAAGCCACGGTAAACCCGTGATCAATGCCAGAAGTGAAACCATTCTCGAGAAACCTTTATTCCGTGATTCTTTTGCTTCACAGCGTTGTCTAGTCGCAGCCACAGGTTGGTACGAATGGCGCAACCTTGACGGGCAGAAATACCCGTACCATCTTGGTCTCGAATCTGGGCAGGAGATGGCATTTGGCGGCGTTTGGCGCGGAGATGAATTTAGTGTGCTGACCACTCGAGCCGCCGAAGGATTCGAGCATATCCATGACCGAATGCCTGTGATCCTCACCAAAGAACGCTGGAAAATCTGGCTGGCTGATACACCACTGGCTGAAATCACCGCCATGCTCGAGCCGCATGACCCACGGGATTTAGATGCGTATATGGTTGGTCAGCGCGTGGGCAGTGTTAAAAACGATGACTCTAACTTGCTCGAGGGTTTGTTTTAGGTGGGCATCTTATTTCTTGGTTGGCGTTGCTAATCGCTATAGTTGCTATTTAATATACTACCAATTCAAAATTTGTGTGGGCAAGACATTGGCGCTGCTTGGTTTTATTCCTTGGTCTCGGGTAACAAATCAGTTACGCTACGGCTGGTCATGCTGAACCGGCTTGTACTGCCCTGACTATCCATCAGCACAAGGTGCTTTATCTGATTTTGGTATTGGTTGAGCTTTACAAAACAGCTTTTTGATGCCTTATTCTTTGGGACGCATTCTGAAAATGGATTCAGGAATTGGTGCTTTTTTCTTAAAGGGATTTCCTTGGTTTGCTGGCACAGCAGCTCCAATAGTTGCAATTAATTTTATCATGCTTCGTTTCTGCCCATTGCTCAAGGAATATGACTTAGCATCGTATGTTTGAAGGAATCGTTTGTAACCTCCTTTGGTGTAGGTTTTCGTTGTGGTGTTTAAAAAATCAACAAAAGCAGGTAGTAGACTACGCGCCCGTATCCAACGATGATTCTCCCAGCCCATAGGGTCATCTTTGGTTGAAAAACGCTTGATTAATTCCTGAGCAGCTTGTTCACCCAAATCAGCCAATTGTTTGATCTGATCTTTGTCCATTGCTAAGTTTAAGCCACCTGTACCTGCTGGGAGTTGAACTCGAGCTGTGCGGTCACGAAATCCTGGCATCACAATGTAGGTGTTGTCGCGCCAATTCTGAGCCGATCCAAAAATCGAGAAGATAAAACCAAAGATATTTGACATACCCGGTTGCCAGCCCAAACGCTCAGAAAGCCTGTCTCCTCGAGTTGCTTTTTCAAAATTCCAATTCAAAAATTCTGTCCATTCATCGTTGTTTGCGGGCAGAAACTTGGGAGAATTCCCATTTTTATATGTGGCTGCTTGTTGTTCAGGAATCAAGTCAATCGAAAATGTTGGTGTTCGCGGCAGGGGTTCATCAAACATAGAAACTGGAAAGTTGCTGGTGATGCCACCATCGCTGAACCAATTTGCCTTGTATGTTTTAGGTGCATCACCGTTGCGGTAGAGTCGAATTGCAGAAAGTAGCACTGGGAAACTTAAACTCATGCGTACAGCAATAATCATTGGCAGGGCTTCGCGCTTTGGAAAATATCGGTACTCTTTATCATCGGTATTTGGATTATCAGCATCGTAAGCATCAAGAAGCTCCATGACTGCTTTTGGGAATAAACGCGCAAACTCTTTGCGGCGGTAGTAATACTCGTGGTCGTGTGCAAAGGGAAGACCGACACTCATTTGCTTGGTCAAGTTCGTTGTTTTGAGTGAAAGCGTTATATCTGCTTTATCCAACTCGCCAAAGGTGATTGGTTGATATGTCATGTCCCTTAGCGTATTAGGCAAGGTTTTGTAATCTATCGGGTCGCCACTTACCAGCGTTGAATAGTAATAATCCATCCATGCGGTCAAAGGAATTTCTTTCAAGGTTCGAGAACCAACTGTATTGTATGCCCACTGTGTGATCAATGGCAGCATGGTTTTACTTTTATCATATGTGTCGGCGTAATAGCCGTTGCAAAATCCATAATTATTCAGGTTCATTTCTCTAAAAAACCTGACCAATATGTTGACAAGTAGCCCAACCACAAACCCGCCCCAAATGCTGACAATTGTTCCAACCAAATTGACACCCAAATAAGCTGCTTCATCGCTTTTGTACGGTTCTACAATCCAAATAAATAAACAATAGCTAGCAACACACGGAACGATGATCTCAGTTAAAAACTGGATAAGACCCCTGAAGGGATTATTTTGAAGTAGCCTTTGAAGAGCAGTTCCAAGAATCGCTACAATGCTTAATACAACCATAACCAACAATGGAATAAAATTCGGCATCTCTTGAGAAGACTGAAATCCAATAACAAAATATATAACCGAAGCCAAAACAATGACAGCAGTAACGATGCCAGAAAACAAACGATTATCACGAAGATTCTTTTTCAGTTCTGAAAGAGGAACAAGCCTACTGAAAAGAGCAGCAAAAATCGCAAGTGCAAGCGGTAAAACTGAAACAAGAATAACGTAAGAAATCGCAGGTTGAGCCAAATCCTCAATCTTGGAAAGTTGCCAATACAAAAAAATCATTCCGGGTAAAGCCCAAGCCAATGAACTCAGCCAAAACTGATAGATTGCCTCGAGAAGGACGTTTTTTCCTTTAATCCCTGCTAAGAACACTTTGTAAACAGGACTCAGGGGTTGTTGGGGTTGAAATAATTTTTCAAGCAGGGTTTGTTCAGATTGAACCAATTTTTCAAGCCAAGTTTGTCCCTCTATTTTATCTCCGAGTTGATCAGGCAAGGTATTCAGTTGCTCGAAACCCGAATTCGGATTTTTGCCGTTTCTCAGTTCACCCAATTGAGCGGCTGCGGCTGCCCCAGCCGCAATCGCCCCTGCCGAAGTCCCACCAATGCGTTTGAAACGATACTTGGTCGAAATCACATAAAGTGCTTTTGGGTACACAACTCCACTCGTGACCCCACCTTTTAACACAATGTCACAGTCGAGTTTTTTGTTTTGATCGGCAACAGGATTCTCAGGCATACTCCCCTCCATTTCACATAGGCTTGATTAAACGATGACTTACTTATGAGGACGGTCAGGTTCAAGATTTAGTTTACTCGATTAAATTTTTTACCCCCAAACCGCCATAAATAATCCGTGGTAGAGGTCATTTCTTTGTAGTGGCTTGATGGCTCAAGCCATCAGCACAAAGTAACCCTAAACCTCTGCTCGTCGCTTTGCTCCATGCTTCGCACAAAACCCATGTATCCAAAAACAAACCTCGAGTCGCCAGCACGGGCTAAAGCTAATCTTTCAA
>JAYWHB010000693.1:0-6390 GCA_043777915.1 Deinococcales bacterium | reverse complement strand
CCCTGTGGTGACACGTGGCGAAGGACGCTTTTTCTTTGATGAGGACGGCAATAAGTACCTTGATTTAAGTTCCGGTTTGGTCAGCACCAATTTAGGACATGGGCATCCGAGGGTGGTCAAAGCGATTCAAGACCAAGCTGGTACACTTTGTTACAGCCCAACTGGATACTTCCAAGATAAACGGGCTGAACTTGGCGAAGCAATTATTAAACTGACCCCTTGGGCAGAGGGTGGCAGGGCATTTTTTACCACGGGTGGCGCAGAAGCTAACGATGACGCAGTGCGGATGGCAAGGGCGATTACTGGGCGTTTTAAGGTCTTAGCCACCTACCGCAGTTACCACGGCAGCACGGGTGTAGCCATGCAGCTTACAGGCGAGGACAGGCGCTTTGGCAACGAACCCGCTTTGTCACCCGGTATTGTGCATTTTTTTGCGCCTTACCCGTACCGCTCACCGTTTTACACCCAAGACCCGCATGAAGAAACGGCTCGGGCGCTTGAACACCTTGAACGTACCCTGATGCACGAAAATCCACGCAATGTTGCGGCGATTCTGCTCGAGCCAATTGTTGGTTCTAATGGTGTGATTATGTATCCCAAGGGGTATCTCGAGGGTCTGCGGCGAATTTGCACCCAGCACGGTATTTTACTTATTTTTGATGAAGTCATGACTGGTTTTTGGCGCACGGGAAAATCCTTTGCTTCCCACACACTTGGGGTTACACCCGACATGATTGTGTTTGCCAAAGGTGTCACCAGTGCTTACATTCCACTCGGCGGAGTGCTACTGCGCGAAGGATTGGCACAGTATTTTGACATTAAAGCCTTGCCTGTCGGACACACGTATGCAGGGCATCCGCTCTGCTGTGCGGCTGGCTTGGGTGCAATTGCTGCCTACCAAGAAGACGGCATCGAAGAACATGTCGCCCAACTCGAGGGTTGGCTACAGACTGGCTTAAAAGAACTCGAGAATCGTTACCACACCCTTGGCGAAGCACGAGGCATCGGCGCGTTCTGGGCGCTCGAATTTGTTAAGGACAAAGACACCCGAGAACCTTTGGTGGCATGGCACGGCGACGGACCTGGAATCATGAAGAACTTCTTTTTGGAGCTTCGTAAACGTGGAGTCTTCAGTTTTGGGAAATTCAACATTGCGATGGTCACACCGCCCTTAAACACCACAAGGGACGAATTAGACTTAGGTCTCGAGGCGCTGGACGCAGCTTGTAAAGCGATTGACGCGGCGGTGTAAAAAAACAATTAAGGACGAGGCATGTGCCTCGTCCTTAATTACATAGATGGTTTGTGCGGCAAAGCTCGTCTATGGTGGCTTCTGTGGATGGTTTTTGCCCAGAAGCCCCAACGCTGTTTACTCAAGATAATGAGAGAACGAACCTTTAGCCCTCAAAGCCCACTAAAACATTGACGGCATTAACCCCAATTTCTTCAACCGCATACCCGCCTTCCATCACAAACAGCGTTGGTTTACCCAGTTGGGCGATTCTCGAGCCAATTTTTAGATAATCGTTACTCTCGAGTAAAAACTGTGAAATCGGGTCGCCCTTAAAGGTATCCACACCCAATGACACCAAAATGACTTCTGGCGCGTATTCCTCGAGTTTTGTACAGGCAAGCTCTAAACTCGAGAACCATGTTATAAAATTTGTTCCGTGCGGCATTGGATAATTAAGGTTATAACCTTGTCCAGCGCCATTGCCAGTTTCGTCGCTATAACCCAAAAAGTACGGATATTCGACACTTGGGTCGCCGTGCAGATTGACGACCAGTACATCCGAGCGGTCATAAAAAATACTTTGTGTGCCGTTACCGTGGTGGTAATCAATGTCCAGAATGGCTACCCTTGCCGCGCCAGAATCTAAAAAATACTGAGCTGCCACTGCCACATTATTAAAAAAGCAGTACCCACCCATATAATCGGCTGCGGCATGATGCCCCGGTGGGCGACATAAAGCAAAGGCGCTACTCGAGCCATTTTTAACCAGTTCAGCACCAGTCAAAGCCACATTGACACTGCTGGTAATGGCAGCCCAAGTTGTCGGTGTAATCGGTGCAGCCGCATCAAAACTGTAAAAACCCAGTTTCGCCTCAATCGCCACAGGTTCTCGAGACTGATTCATGCCACGCCCCGCCCAAGTGTACGGCAGTGCATGTTTGGCATGACCTGCCGCACGCCACTCCGCCCACGCATTCTCGAGGAAACGCACATAAGCGGGCGAGTGAATGCGTTTAATTGGTTCAAGCCCAAAATCTTTAGGCGCGACAATCTCACCAAGGTTTGTTGCTTTGACTCGAGCCAGAATAATCTCTGCTCGGCGCGGCATTTCAAAAACCGGCACAAGCCCATCAGCGACCAGTTCAAAATCGCCGTGATGCAGTTTATGTTTTTCGGAGTAAATGGTTTTCATAAGTTTAGCCGAAAGGCAAAGGTCAAAAGGTGAAGGTCTATCTTTTGCTTTCGCCTTTTGCCTTTTGCCTTTTGCCTTTTGCCTTTCGCCTTTCGCCTTTTACCTCTTCAACCGTGTCCAAACTTTGTCACGCAACGCAATATTGGCACTCGAGCAGAGTTTATTGGCACGGAAACGATTGGTCAGATTGGCAGGGGTGTTGACCGCAGGGTCGGTTTTTAGGGCAGCGTCAAAGAATTTATCTGCGCCTTTGATGCTGTTGTTGTAGCCCGTGTAATTGCTGGCAATGGCGATGGCTTCGGGGGTCATCATCCAGTTGATGAATTTAATCGCTTCGGCTTTGTTTTTGGCAGACTTTGGTACGGCAAAATTATCGTTCCAGAACGGAATGCCTTCGCGTGGGTAGACAAAAACCCCAGTTTTGAGTTTTTCTTTGGTGCGGTGGGCTGCGCCGTTCCATTGGTGGTGCATGATCACTTCGCCAGCCTGCATTCGTTCAATTGTTCCGTCCGAGTTATAAGCCGCCAGAAATGGTTTTTGTTTCTCGAGCAGCGCCAAAACCCGTTCGGCGTTAGAAGCCACAGTCGTGCATTGGTCTATTTTTAAGTAAATCGTGGCGGCGTTCCACATTTCGGTTGGGTCATTCAGTGCCACAATCTGTCCACGCAGGGCTTCAGGGGGTTCAAAGAACGATTTCCAAGAATCATCGAGTTTGCCGCCCGGGACCCTTGCCGAATCGTAAGTAAAACCAGTCACGCCCCACATATACGGGGCGCTGTAGGCTCGAGCCACATCAAACGGTGGTTTGGTCGAAAACCCTTGTACATTTTTCCAGTTGCTTAATTTACTGGCATTGATTGGCTCGAGAATTTTCTCGTCAATCATGATTTTAACCATGTAATCAGACGGCACAATCACGTCGTATCCTGTTGCCCCTGCTTGGAGTTTAGCCAATAAGGACTCGTTAGAATCATAGACATCCAAGTTGACCCGCACACCTGTATCAGCTTCATATTTTTTAAGTAAATCTGGTGGAATGTAATTTGACCAGTTGTACAAATTGATTGTGGCTTTTGGCGTTTGGGCATACGCCACCACTGCCAGAGCGCTAATACCGAATGCAACGAGTAACTTCTTATTCATACGACCTCCAAAGAACAGGTAAAAAGGTGAAAGGGTAAAAGCAGAGCCTCGAGCATTGCATTCTAATTTGACCGTAGGGGCGAGGCACGCCTCGCCTTTGCACCACGTTATTTCTTCTGACCTACAAAAAACGATAACAACACAATCACCAGCGAAGCCGCAAATAAAAGGGTAGAAATAGCATTGACTTCTGGGGATATTCCAGTGCGTATCATACCGAAAATATAGACAGGTAGGGTAGTCGCGCCAGCCCCAGCCACAAAAAATGTAATTACAAAATCGTCCATGCTGGTGATAAAGGCAAGCATTGCGCCCGAAATAATCCCCGGCATTAAAAGCGGCAGGGTAACTCGAGTAAAGGCTTGGAGTGGTTGGGCATAGAGGTCTGAGGCTGCCTCGAGCAGTTTGGGGTCTAGTCCCTCGAGCCGAGCGCGAATTGGTAAGTAAGCAAAAGGAATGCAGAAAATAATATGCGCCAAAATGACTGTGGTTAAGCCTAGCTCGAGTCCGATGGCAAGAAAAAACAGCAAACTGGCAACAGCCGTGACAATTTCGGGAACAAGAAGCGGCAGTCCAATTAAGCCATTAAAAGCCGCCTGTCCTTTGAAAGTTTTTCCTGCCATGCCAAGGGCAGCAAGTGTGGCAATGGTGGTGCTGACGATGGTCGAGACACTGGCAACGATTAAAGAATTTTGGGTCGCCCTGATGATGTTCGGGTTCTCGAGGACAACTTTGTACCAATCCAAACTAAAATTTGTCCAAATGGTGGCAGTCTGATTTTGATTAAACGATAGAACAATTAAAACCAGAATTGGCAAGTACAAAAAAATAAAAAACAGCCCCATCAAAACGCTTAAACTGGGGTAGCGCCAAAGTGGGTTGCTCGAGTTAATCATGATGAGGTTAAACTCCCTTTACCCTTAAAACGCAAGGCGTAAATCAGCATAAAAACCAAGACGATGGCAAGTAAAGCAAACGATAACGCCGCCCCAAAAGACCAATTTCTGGATGTACCAAACTGTTGTTGGATTAAATTGCCAATCATCAGGGTTTTAGAACCGCCGAGTAATTCGGGAATAAAGTATGTGCCAAGGGCTGGAACAAAGACCAAAATACAGCCAGCCACTATACCGGGGGCGGATAAGGGCAGTACAATTCGGTATAAGGTCTGCCAACGGTTGGCATATAAATCGTAAGCCGCCTCAAGCAGTCGCCAATCGAGTTTCTCGAGACTGGTGTAAATCGGTAAGACCATAAACGGCAAAAAGGCATAAACCAAGCCTATTTGTACCGCTAAGGGTGTGTACATGATGTTTAAGGGGCTGTTCAGTAATCCAAGTCCACTCAGGCTCGAGTCTATCAGTCCACCGTTGCGTAAAAGCAGAATCCAAGCGTAGGTGCGAACCAAAAGGTTAGTCCAGAAAGGAATGGTAATTAAAAGCATCAGCCAAGTTCGGCGTTTTGGAGGTTGCAGGGCAATATAAAACGAGACTGGAAAAGCCACCAGTAAGGTAATAGCAGTTGTGACAAATGCCAATTGGAATGACCTCGAGAAAATCGAGAGGTAATCGGTGTTCAGCACCAAATTATCGCCAAAATCGCGTTCAAAAAGAAATTTGATATATGAATCAGGGGTGTAAACCCCCCACTTCACCCCCCCAAATTGCCCCGGCTCGAGCCACGACATTAAACCCATCAAAAGCATTGGCAAGACCATAAAAACCAGAATCAGCAGTCCAGCAGGAGCGATAAATGCCCAGCGTCCGAGATTATGTTTCATGGTTATCCTCGTGCGTTCCCAATGCCTCGGATGGTTCGAGAATTCGCACGGCATCGGCTGGAATCTGTAATTTGACCATTTCACCGACCGAAACAATTTTTGTTGCCCCGCCAGAGTTTTGCATCCGTACTCTAAAAACCTCAGAAGCCAACTCGAGATAAACCACCGTATCCGTACCAACATAGACCACTTCGCGCACTTTGGCGCTTAGCCCCGTGCCTTCTCGAGAAATCAGCGCCCGTTCTGGACGGACTGCCATATCCACCCTCGAGCCTAGCTTGCGGTTGTGTATGGTCTCAAGGAATTGCTGGTCTGGCAAACGAATACCTGTAGCTTCGGCAATACCCGTTAAAAAATTGGTCTCACCAATAAAATCTGCCACATAACGGGTGCGTGGAAAATCATAAATTTCGGTGGGCGTACCAATCTGCTCGAGTTTGCCGTGTTTCATGACTGCAATTCGGTCAGACATGGTGAGCGCTTCTTCTTGGTCGTGGGTCACAAACACAAAAGTAATTCCAGTCTCGAGTTGCAGACATTTTAATTCTAACTGCATTTCTTTGCGGAGTTTGGCATCGAGTGCCGAAAGCGATTCATCGAGTAACAAGACCTTGGGACGATTCGCCAAAGCCCGAGCCAATGCCACCCGTTGCTGTTGTCCACCGCTTAACTGACTGGGTAAACGACTTGCCAAGTGTGGCAATTGCACCAACTCGAGCATCTGCGTGACAATTTTTTGCGTCTCGAGTTTTGAGGTGCGCTGCATCTCGAGACCAAAAGCAATGTTTTGCGCCACGGTCATGTGTGGAAATAGAGCATAACTTTGAAAAACCGTGTTGACTGGGCGCTTAAAAGGCGGTAAACCCTCGAGACGTTGCCCGTACAGACTGATTGAACCACTTGTCGGTTGCTCGAAGCCAGCGATTAAACGCAGTAAGGTAGTTTTGCCACATCCGCTTGGACCAAGCAGCGTAAAGAATTCATTAGAAGCAATCTCGAGACTGACCCCAGCCAACGCGGTGACTGCATCTGCGCCAGAAC
>JAYWHB010000692.1:0-2315 GCA_043777915.1 Deinococcales bacterium | reverse complement strand
GGAACGGTACTCTATGCCAGATGATTGGAAACGATGGTGGAAATTTGCCAAAGAAGATCAAAATATGGGCTTTGACAACCTCGAAACTTACCCAAGAGGAGCAAGTTACCAATTGCAACAAAGCGGCGAGAAATTCTTAAAAGCGGTACTTATCGCACAAAATCAAGACCATGCTTTAACCCATGACCTGCGTACACTTTTATTGCAAGTAGATAAAAATGTAAATCGTTCTGGGAAAACCATGCAAGCTGCAAGGTTACTGACTTTTGTAGGAGGTCAAAGCCGTTACCCAAGTGATTATGATGAAGTCACCTCCGAACAAGCCCAAGCCTTGTATCAAGCCAGTCTCGAGATAGAAGCATTTGCAAAGTTGCAGATTGAACAAATCACAGGCACAGTAGACACATCACAAGGAGATTTATGACTTGGCAAGATGTGATGATAGATAAAAGCCTTCAAAACCTGCCGTATAAAATTGAACTCAGCAAAACGGGGAGAATTGAAATGAGTCCAGCCACCAACTGGCACGCTTACTGGCAATACGAAATCGCAGGGCTTTTGCGCGAACAACTTCGCAGCCTAGGCATTGGTTTTACCGAAGCCAGTATTGACACCCGTGAAGGCGTAAAAGTAGCTGATGTAGCATGGGGCAGTCATGAATTTCTGGCTCGAGTTGGCATGAACACACCGTTTGCAAGCGCTCCAGAGCTTTGTGTAGAGATAATCAGCCCGAGTAACAGCAAAGAAGAAATTGCTCAAAAAGTACGGCTTTATCTCGAGCAGGGCGCAGTAGAAGTTTGGTTATGCGATTTGAACGGTAAAATAGAAATGCAGAATAAAAATGGAAAACTCGAGACGAGTACAATAGCACCAGAATTTCCAAAGCAACTCGAGAAGGTCTAAGGAGTTTATATGCGATTAACTGCTGTTTTAACCAATGCCGAAGAAGGAGGATTTATTGCCTTTAACCCAGAAACAGGTACAACCACCGAAGGGGAAACTGTACAAGAAGCGATTGACAACTTAAAAGAAGCAACAACGCTGTATCTCGAGGAATTCCCAACGAGGTGAAACCATGAGTGTTAAAGAAAAATTACTCGAGAAAATAGAAACCATGACCCAAACCGACCTTGAATGGTTAAGTTCGGTACTTGACGCACACGATTACCCGGATATTCGAGTAGATTACGGCGAAGCCAAACGATTAGAAATGATTGATATTCTCGAGAAGCTGGGCGCACCAAGCGATGTGGACATGACCGAATTCAATAATTGCATTCAGCACCGCCCTTGGAAATCATGAGGTACACACTCGATACCAATTTTATGTCTGCAATTATCAACCAGAATCATGGTTGTATTCAGCGTTTAGCTCGAGCAATCCATGAAAAGCACGAAATTACTTTGAATCCAATAGCCTATTTTGAAAGCAAGCGCGGACTGATGAAACCACAATATGCAAAAAAGTTAGTCGAACTCGAGCGGATGGGAAACACTTACCCAATGCTATCAGTCAACAAAGATGTCGCCGATACAGCCGCAAAAATCCAAAGCGATTTAGAACAAGCAGGAATGACCATACACGAAATGGATACTTTAATCGCAGCAACCGCAATAACGCACCAAGCTATTGTTATAACCAGAAATATAAAGCACTTTGCTCGAGTACCTAGAATTAGATTTGAAAATTGGGAGGACGAAGTTGTCTGAGCCTAGGCAAATAGCAGATGGAAAACTCGAGACGAGTACAATAGCACCAGAATTTCCAAAGCAACTCCAGAAGGTATAGGCAGTATAGGTAAAGCCCAAGCTACCAATTAAATCCAAAAAGGTGTAATAAATGCGAAATTTCTTGAAAAAATTGACTTCCATCAAATTTGGGTACTCACTATTTATATTTTCATATGTTTTATTAGTTTTAATTTTTGCAATGATTTATTATTTTTTATACCCAAAAGGGTTTTATCATAGTTATTCAAAATTTGAGACTATTTCTGTTAAGAATTATATTTCACAGAAAATTGAAAAAAAGTTATCAGACTACATGATAACTTTATCAAATTCAAATAATTTGCCCGAGCCTTTTATCTTATTCAAGTCCCAAGATGTTATTTCAAGGCTTTTTATTTTTCCACAATCATTTAGAGTCGAGAATATAAAAACCGATGAGGTTAAAATCGAATTTGACTTGACATATGAATTTCTGGCACATACGGGTTTTATAGAAAAACCATACAGTGGGTCTCGTTCACGCAATACATCCCACATTATAGCGTCTAGTCGTGATTACCTAAGTAAAAATATGGTTAATTTTT
>JAYWHB010000691.1:0-6398 GCA_043777915.1 Deinococcales bacterium | reverse complement strand
AATCGCATACGGAGCGCTGGCTAAATCTTCAGGCGTGGCAACTCGAGCATCTAAGCATTCGCCATGCCGTAAATCAAAGTAAACACTCTGGTTTTCTGGCACACCTAAACTCGAGTCGGCTTGCAGCGTAAAAACCATTGCGCCTTCCCAAGTAGCCGCACTTTTTTTGTAGGCAGCACTGCTTTGAATGGCTGTTTTTGCCTGTTCTGCCCAAGCTGCACTAAATAATTCTAGTTTTTCCATAAACCGATTCTACTCTGTTTAAGCATAAGCACTGTCGTGGTCTGGATGTAAACTCGAGAAGACCACGACACCACCAATTCGACGGACTAAAGCTCGGCATTTTTGTGTGACTCGAATAGAATAAAACTTTTGACCATCAACTTCTCGAGCAAATTCCCAGTTCAAACCGTTATCAGTATAGACTTCTTCCCAAGTTAATTGACGCAATTTACGAAGTGTTTTTAGGAGCGCCAAAGCATCGGTTTTCTCGAGCTTAAACCATTGTTGTTGAAATTCTGGATCGTTCAAATCCACAAAAGGCATTTATGAACGCTCCTGCAACATCGCTTCAATAGCTTCTAAATCTGTGTCTCGAGGCGAATGATTTTTTGCCCAAGCCAAATGCCGCTTGAGCCGCGCCGTCACTTCTGCGGTGTGCGCCCATTTTAAGTGTTCTGGAATGACTTGCACGGGTGTAATTATCCAACGTCCGTCCTCAAGTTGCTCGAGTTGAATGTGTTTCCCAGCGTGGGCTTTACCCAAAGAAATCTGTCCGCTTGAAGAAATGGTTTTCAGTTCAATTTTGTGTGGTTGTGCCATACAAAAATTATACAACAACTCAAAGCATGTTAGATTAAGCCCTCATGACCCTGCCGAACACCAGTATCCCCAGTTTAAGAGTCCGTCCTGTGCAGTGGGCTTTGCGTTTACCCGCTCCACTTGAACCACTCGAGTCTTTTGGTAAAACCCTTGGTTTATCGCCTAAACTCGCGGCGGTCTTGTACGCTAGAGGGATTCATAGTGTGGATGCCCTCGAGCCTCCGCTTGAACTCAGCCCCAACCCTGCGCTACTCGAGGCAGCCAAAATTATTGGCACTGCCATTCGGGGCAAACAACGCATTCGGGTACATGGAGATTACGATGCCGATGGTGTCACGGCGGCAGCCCTTTTGGTCTCGGGTTTGAATGAACTTGGCGGCAATGCCCATGCTTTTATTCCGCACCGAATTTTAGATGGTTACGGCATTAACCCCGAGCGAGTGAGTGAGCATATACAAGCCTGTGATTTATTTATTACTGTGGATTGCGGGGTTAGCAACTTAGATGAAATTGCCTTGATTGTCGCGGCTGGCAAACAAGCAATTGTCACCGACCATCACGCACCCGGTAAAGAATTGCCCGGTTGCCTTGTGGTGCATCCAGCACTTACCCCTAATTTCCATCATGATTTACCTGCTTTAACCGGTAGTGGCGTGGCATTTCATTTGCTTTGGGCGGTGTGCCGAGAATTTGGCGCACCGCCACCACTCGAGTACAGCGACCTCGCGGCGATTGGCACAATTGCCGACCTCGCGCCATTGCTGGGCGAAAACCGCGCTTTGGTCAAGGCTGGGCTGGCACAAATGGCTCACTCGAGATGGATTGGGATTCAAGCCATGCTACGCCAAAAAAGTATTATCAATCCCACGGCAATGGATGTTGGCTTTATCATCGCCCCACGAATCAATGCGGCTGGGCGGCTCGGTGAGGCAGACTTAGCACTCGAGTTACTGACCACCACCAATTCAAACAGGGCATTGACGTTAGCGACTTACTTGGATGCACGGAATCTCGAGCGAAAACGCATTCAAGATGATATGTACACCGAAGCCTTAGAACTCTGCGACCCCGAAGCCCCCGCCATTGTGGTCACTAAAGCTGGCTGGCACGCTGGGGTGATGGGGATTGTGGCTTCTAAATTACTCGAGCAGTTTTATAAACCCGTGTTTATTATTGCCGAAGGCAAAGGCAGTGTTCGCAGCACCGAGGGGATTAGTGCGGTCTTAGCACTGCGTCACGCCCATGACACCTTAAAACGTTACGGCGGACATTCTCAGGCTGGTGGGTTTGCGCTTTTTGACCACAATATTCCAGCCTTTACCGACAAAATTCTCGAGTACGCCCGCACCTGCCCAGACCCCAAAGAAACGATTCTTGCCGATGCGCTGCTGCACCCAAGTGAAGTATCGAGAGAACTGATTGAGCAACTTGCGAGCCTAGAACCATTTGGGCAAGGACACCGCGCCCCGTTATTTTGGTTACGCGAGAACCTAGATTCAGTTGGCACGCTCGGCAAAGAAGGCAAGCATTTTCAGTACCGTGTGGCTGGAATCAAAGGCAAACAATGGGGCGTTGGCGTGCCTTTTGCCAGTGGTGATGCCATAGATGCCGCCGTGACTTTAGAAGACAATGTTTTTAATGGGCGCTCGAGCTTAGAATTTACCACCCAGAAAATGCGTTACCAAAGTGCGGTGCGGATTCTCGAGACCGAACTTGACTCTGGTCTCCTCTACCCAAGGGTAGACACCAAAGCCGAGTTGGAGCGCTTAAAAACCGAGCCAAACACAATTTATGCCAGTGCCGCCGCACTTGAGTTTTTGCAGCGTCGTTATCCAGACCTCAATTTAGACATCCCAGAATGCCCAGAAACCATCACGCTTTTTTCGATGCCGGAAGCAGCTTTACTCGAGGCATGGGTACTTGCCAATACCAAAATTCGCTTTGCTTTGACCGAAAAAACTTTGCTGGAAATACAAAATCATGAATACTACACCCTCGAGCAACTACGCGCCTTTGAAAGCCAAGCCAAAAAAGGTACATTGCCACCTGCCAAAGCCAAGCGCCTACTCGAGCAGGTTAAAGGGATTAGCACACTTGAGGCGTACCAAACCAGTGCGTTACTCAGGCAACATGAACTCGAGGCGTACCGCATCCAAAGTTTTCTGCGGTTTTACCGTTTAGCTGATGACGCGGGTTTCTCGAGTGCAGTGCGGCAACTTTATAAAGTGTGAAAACATTTGCTTGAGTTGCATTTTTGAAAACACAAGATTAAACTTGTGTTGTGATTCCATCTTTTACTGACCAAGGTTTATTACCACAAGGAATTCATGCTGCAACATGGACTGAAATTACTGAGCGTTTTGGATTCTCTGAGCATCGGCAAAAATTATTAGAAGGTTTACGACTGGGACTCGAGAATTTAGCATTAGCAGGTTGCCAAACAGCCTACCTTGATGGCAGTTTTGTCACTCAAAAACCAAACCCTAATGACTTTGATGTTTGCTGGGAAGTAGCAGGAGTCAATCCTGTGCTACTCGAACCAGAATTACTCTTATTTCGTCATGCTCGGGCTGAACAAAAAGCCAAATACCAAGGCGAATTTATGCCCAGTCAAATTGTCGCCCAACTTCAACCGAGTTTAACCTATCTCGAGTTTTACCAACTCGAAAAAACCACACAAGCACCAAAAGGAATCATTCTAATCAACCTTCAGGAGGGATTATGATTACCAACGAACGGCAATACAAAATCACCAAGAATTGGCATAAGAAATTTAGCCAATCTCTGCAAACACTCGAGCAGCAAACCCGACCAGAAAATGTGCATCTGCTACTTTGGAAAGCCGAACAAGACGCAATAAAGAGCCAACTCGAGGAATTCCAAACCGATATGCTGGCTTACGAAAACCTCAAAAAAGGCACAGTGCGCTTTGTACCAGTGCAATCTTTAGACAATTTTGGTATTGCTTTTATTCAAGCCCGAATTGCCAAAGGGTACACCCAAAAAGACCTTGCCAAAGAACTTGGGGTTAAAGAACAACAGGTGCAGCAAGACGAAGAGAACTTGTATGCTTCTGCCAGTATCCGCCGCTTGACGCAAATTGCCGAGGTTTTAGGGATGCAAATCAAAGGACAGTTTGAATTGACACATTCGTAGGAAGTGGCTCGAGGCATACCGTATTCAAAGTTTTCTGCGGTTTTACCGTTTAGCCGATGATGCAGGTTTCTCGAGTGCAGTACGGCAACTTGATAAGGTGTGAATCCATGAGTGTTCGTCTTTATTCTTATGTTGGTCCAAAATGGATCGCTGACCAATTAGCACTTCAACCCCTTGGCTTTCTGATTTCTAACCCAGAAGATATTCGCACTTGGGTTTGGGAAACTAAGCAGTCATTGGTCAATAACATAGTCATCGCCACTTTTATTATTGATGCCCTTGGGAATTTGAGAATTACAGAGCGTCATTCAGAACATTTTGTTTGTGCAGCAGGTCAGCCTGTTCAATCGGCGGGAGAAATGACATTCCAGATTGATTCAGACATCGAAGTTATAGAAGTAAGTAACCAATCCACAGGGTATTGCCCAGAACCGAAATCTTGGTCATCAGTGGCTTTGACACTCGAGAAAATAGGACTGAAACCCCCCACTGATTTTATGTTTACTTTCGAGTTTCGGCGTTGTGTTCATTGTCGTAGTCTGAATTTGGTAAAAGAAATTTTTGTTTGTAGTATTTGCGATTTGCCTTTGTCGCACACCTATAATGTGCAATAGCTATGAATCTTCTCGAAATTCGTAATTCCAAATCTCTCAAGTCGTATGGGATTTATCAGCCTGTCACGATTTAACTGGCACATTCCCAAGCCTGAGTAAATACCTCTGAGCGCCACTTTTTTGTAGGTACTTTTGGTAGACCTCAATTAGCTCGTGCTGCATGGCTTTGGCATCTTCAAAATCCAAATGCAGAAAACCCCATAAGTTCACGGTAGCGGGTGTGTCGGGTCGTCTCGAGTTGAGGCTAATTCCGCCTCTGGCTTCATCCACAATGGTTAAGATTATACTTTGATCATAAGTGCTGATGCACACGCCCCAGTCGCCTTCGGTGTCGTTCATCACTTCGCTAATACTGGCGTGAAATAACTCGAGAACAGGGGCTTGGATACTGGCGTACAACGACTCTATACTTTCCTTGCCCGCTAAGGAAAATGGTACAAAAAATGCGTTGGCAACGGCTCGGTAACTCACCAAGGGCGTATTTTCTACAATCTCGAGAATCTGGGCTTTGAGTAGCTTACCCACCCAATAAGCAGTGGTATTGATTGGTAAGTGAATTATTTTTGCAGCCTCACCAATAGTGGATTCTGCGTTTAAGAATGGACGCAAGACCGTTTGGGCTTTGCTGGATAATAAGAGCTTAGCTGCACCAACTTGCTCGAGACGTTGAACTTTCATGTTTACATTATGCGTGAATATCCGCTCTAAAAAAGCTCTTGGTTTTGAGTGAACCTAGGCGCAAGCTAAACACAGGTGGCTCGAGCGCCAAAAAACGGAGGTTCAAATGTTAAAAATAATGGCGTTAGCACTGGTTTTGGTGCTTGGTTTTGGTTTGACAAGAGTAGCTGGACAAACCGAAGTAAATTGTCCAAAGGGAGCGATGAATAAAACTTTTTTTCGCGGGATTGTCCAAAATAATTATGCTGCACCGAGTAATTTTAGTGCTGATGAAGTGACAGCCGTACTGATGGAATGCCTTGCTTCGCCAGATTCTGAGTTGCGCGATACTTATGGTTTTGAAATTCTGACCCGTTGGATTCGGCGCGGGGTACTTAAAGCCGATTCATTGAAACGCATGGTTGTTACGCTTACCCCGAACCTCAAAATTGGGATTGGTGAACGCAGTACAAATACGGCTTTTCGGCGTACCTTTAGTGCTTTAATTTTATCGGAATTGGTACGTCAAGATAATCTCACACCGTATCTCGAGCCGACAGCAGTCAAAGCCTTACTCGAGGCGGGCGTAACGTATTTAACCAACGAGCAAGACTTACGTGGTTTTGATAAAGAATTTGGGTATGTGCATGGCGTGGCGCACGGGGCGGATGTGCTGTTTCGTCTAGCCAGTAATCCTAAACTCGAGAAAGCCGATATGACCCGAATTCTCGAGGCGGTTCGTTCTAAAGTTGCACCAAATACCGAGACTTCTTATGCGTTTGGTGAAGATGAAAGACTGGCAAGGGTAGTGATTGCAGTGCTGGCACGAGGCATGTTTAATTCAACCGAGTGGTCTGAGTACATTGGTAAAGTTGTTGCCCCAGCGCCGTTTGGTTCTTGGAACGATATTTGGTTTGATACGGCTGGACTGGCTAAACGGCACAACACCAAATTGTTTTTACTAAGTTTGAATTTGTACCTGACTTTGGGGGCAGCAAGTAATGCCTCGGATTTGGTCTCGAGTGTGCAGAATGCACTGAACAATTTGCCGTGAACAAAAAAAAACACCCCGCACTCGAGTATCAGTGCGGGGTGTTTTTTTATTGCTTAATTTTCTGGTGCGTCTTTCACGGCTACCACTTCGTTGGC
>JAYWHB010000690.1:0-6422 GCA_043777915.1 Deinococcales bacterium | reverse complement strand
GGCGCAGGCTGCTCAAAATCTTTAACTGCCTGAATTACAGATGGGGTTATTTTAGACGGTACAGGTTGCCTGTCTCGAATAGGGATTCTGTCAAATTCCATGTCCCTTGGTGGCTTGGGACCTACTGCTGTTTCGGTTGGCTTATTTGAAGATTCACCAGATGGTTCAGTTCCAAACTGAAATTTGGGACTTTTGGCAAGCAATACAACACCAACGCCAGCCACAAGCAGCAATCCAACTAAACCAATAATCTTGTTCACAATATGGACTCCGCTATTTTGGCAGGGGACGACGGTGAACGGAATTTTGAATTAACTGGCTCTTGATACTTGCTTAGAACAGGCTCTTGATACTTGCTTAAAACAGGTTCTTGATACTTGCTTAAAACAGATTCGTCATTGCCACAGTCAATGCAATCATCGGGCGGACGCAAGGCAAACCAGTACACCGCAAAACCAGCACCACCCAAACCAAGAAGCAACCAAATTGGATTTATATTTTTGAACATAAAGCACCTAATCCTTAAAAAGAAAAACGCCACTAACCACAACAACGCCCAGTAGCCCAAAAAGTAAGAATTGTTGACTTTGAGCGCTTTTAACTACGAGTTCCTGCTGTCTGAATTTAAGCTCTTGTGCTTTGAGTTTATTCATGTCAGCAACGTTTTGACGTTCTTGCTGTTCGGCGGGCGTATCAATCAGACCACCAACAAAATTGATTACTGCTGAGATAGGGTCCATATCAGTCCTTTTTAAGCAGCAGAACCACAACCACCAGCAAGACAACGCCCCCTAAAACAATCAAAATCACTGGTGGCGCACCATCTTCAGGTTCGGTTGTGGCGGCAGCACTCGAGGGTGTGCCATTGGGAGAATCGCGATTAATGGTCACACCAGAAACGCCCAATAAATTCAAAGCCTGACCAACATAACCAACAGTTTGTAACCAAGTTGGGTCTTGTTGTGCTTGGACCGATTGATAGGCATTAAGGGCATCACGGTTTTTTGATAAATTATCAGGGGTAATCTGTAAAGCATCGGCAATCATTTTATGATCCATTAGACACCCCGACGACCAGAGACCTCGAAAATGCGGCTAGTGGTACGTTTGTCAAAAATGGCAATTTGACGCTTTTGGGCAATCAATTGAAAAATGTTTTCGGCACGTTCCGAGAACGAAACTTCGGCATCCGAATAAACTTCAAAGACAAGCTGCTGACCCGAGACCGTATCAATGTCTTGAGGCACTTTATAGCTGCTGTCAATGTTGTTTTGGTCTATCGTGTGCATTGCCCCGAAACTCGCGTTTAGGATATGCGAAGTTTGTCTATCCTGAGCAAGTAAACGCTCCAAGGTAACACGCCATTCACCACGATTATGCACAAAATACACTTCGGTATCGGTGCAGTTGGTGGGTTCATCGTAGGTCACTTGACCAGTGGCGTAGTTGATTGCCGTGATGTTGCCACGCAACCAAACACCAGCCACTTTGTTCCAAACAGCAATTTCATTATGAACAGTGGTTGGAAGCGTTGGATTAGAAAGTGGGGTGTCCACTAAGCCAGTCAGAATACGATTCCGAGATGCGGCGACACTGTTTGCGCCAGCGTAACGAAGCACGGCCTTAACGTAAAAGCGAAGCACTGTCCCAACAGGTACACGGTACTGCATTCCTTCTGGCATCTTAAAGATACCCACGGCTGTCCATTCGTTGGTCCGGGCGGGTTTATTGGTGGGGCGAAAATCCGAGGCTTCAATCCAAGTGGCATCGAATTGTTCAACAGGTAAAGCAGGGGGTGCAGACCGGAATTCGGCTTCGGGACTCGAGGCGAACGGTTGCGGACGAATGGCATTCAAGCCACGGTTTGCCAGCACTCTGGCACGGTCAAACAAACTGTTCATGCGTTCACCGCCTTAATTCGAGAAGAGGGCTTTGATTTCAAAACGGCTTTCGGCACGGTTCAAATCCACAACGACAGGCGATTCGATGTAAACCTCGAGTTTGTCACCTTCGGTCAAGCGGATTAAATCGTAACCAGAAAGCGGATGGTAGGTATTTGCCAAAAACTGTGCATTGCGTTGTTGTGACTCGGAAGTGTCGTAATACGGGGCGTACAGCACTTTAGAACCGTAATTTTCCCAATCATCACCACGGGTACGCTTGGCAATGTACAGCACACTATTAGCAGGAATTTGAACACCAGCCGCATCTACCAGTTTGGTCATGAGTTGAAATGGATTGCTAATATCCACACTGACACCATCAGGCGCAGTGTACGAAAGCAACTTGGTTTTTTGGTTTGCGACATTCGCAAAGCGAGTAACATTTTCAGATAAGTGCGTAATGGTCAATGGACGTTGATTCACAATAAATCACCCCTTTAGGTGTCGAGTTGAGCGATAGCCGTAAAGACATTAGCTGCACCACTGGCAGCAAAGCCCAAGCCGAAATACTCAATGTTCGGGTCGCCACGGACACCATCAGCACCCGCACTAAACGAGGCTTGCGAACCAATCAGCAATGTTCCAGCCACAACTTGACCTAAGCCAAGCAAGACACGCGCCCAGTAAGCCGAAACAATTTCTTTACTGGTGTCAATAACCTTGTTGCTTTTAGCATCAGTTTTAGAGCCGTAGTATTTGATACCACCGCCACCATCAACATCTTTAGAAGCCCAGCCAAATGTTTCACGGGAAGCCTGAACAATGGCATTCCGACTGATATGTGCCACCAAAACACCCGCGCCTGTTGCCAGTACACGAGAGTCCTGAATGATTTCAATTGGATTATTACCAGCACCAAGATTCGCGCTTTGCCTACGTTCTGCCATAATCACCTCGAGAAGAAAAATTCATAAACTCCTCGAGATTGCATTTATTCAAAAATAAAGTCACCCACAGAACAACACCCCAAAACAATTAACTGTTTTGGGGTGATAAAAGTCAAGATGTGGAAAAATTACTTTAGCAAAACGAATTCTCTTTTTTTGATATTGCCAGAAATGCGGCGAACCAAGCCAGATTTACCACCATCGGAATAACGGACAAGGTACTCAGGCGCTCCGCCATCATCAGGACGACCCAGATTCTCGAGGAACGGCGCACCTTCTGGGATGTACTCGAGGGCAGCTTTAACTTCGTTTCGTTCAGACAGCCTAAAAAATACATAATGGCTGCACTGTTTAATTACACTGGTATCCAAAGCAAAGCTGGAACTGGTCAGGGCTTGGGTAATAATCATTAGGTTATGCCCAAGGCTACGACCAGCCGTCAGCACACGGTACAACTCGAGCGGCAATTTACCACGCATCCAAAACCAGTGGGCTTCGTCAAATACCAGTAAGCAGTCACGGCGCTGCATAACTTCACGCCCCAAGGCATTTAAGAACGCCCTAGGGTCATAGCCAGTCACCTGAAAAAAGACTCGTTTATGTTCTCGTAGGGCTTTGCTTGGGTTGCCCGCATCGTTGACTGTGAAACGCGCCTGAGCAGGGACAAGTTCGGCAAGGTCAGTCTTGAAATTAACAATGATTAGCTGTTTGGCTCGAGGCAGCATTTGTTTAATGACTTGCTTTGCCAGCGTGGTCTTACCAGAGCCAGACTTACCACAAATTAAAATTCGGTTTGTTTGACCGCCGGGCATCAAGCACCCTTTCTGCGTTTAGCCGATTTTTTCTTATAGGCATCGCCACGTTTCTCAACAAGGTAAACATCAATCACCGAGTCCGACATTGTAAATTCGGCACGATAACCACCCACCCTAAGACGATAGCAACCACGAGAACCCGAAATAGGTTTCACATCACCAGTTCCAGTTTCAGATAAAACCGCAAAAGCCAGCAAAATAGCCTCTTTGAACCGATTATCCAAAGACCGCATATCCTTAATTGCAGAATCACGAAACTCGAGTTTTTTCATTCTAAGCCCAAGGCTTTACGGGCTTGCGCCAAACTATAACGCCTGTCCGACTGAGAAGACTTCAAACGCGCTTTAGAACGACGTAACGCAGTAGGAGATAAAACCTCAGCATCAGTTTTCAACACAGCCACCTTCTTTTTGCTCATTGCTTTTTTCAAAGCCAAATCAAGCGCCGCTCTTAGCGTAACTTGATGCTCACGACGTAGAGCCTCGAGAACTTCAAACTGTGCATTGGTCACTTCGATGGTTTTCATAAAGTGATTTTAGCACTTACTTTAACTTGGCACGTTTAGCCCGCAAAGCCTTAATCTCTTTTTGGGTTTTTTCAACTTCATCTTCTAAGTCATAGATTTTTTTACTGATGGCAGCTTTTTCGGCGACCACTTTGGTTTTGTTTCGGGCGGCTGATTTTCGGCTTGCACCAATTCCAGCAATCTTTTTAAGGATGCTCATGGCTTAATCTTTCCTATTGAACAAAGCTAAGCCACCTTTGACCATGACAAAGCCGACAATACCAGACAGCAACCCAAGACCGATAAACGCGGCTCGAGTAGCCCCAGCAACATTGTTCACCTGAGAATTATCTGTTTCGACAGAACCTAAAGCGATGCCAGACACAACACTTAAGCCACCGAAAATAACTCCAGAGCCACCAAGACCAACCAAGACCACACCGCCTATTGTTTCCATGTCATTCCTCCGAACCCAACATACAGGGCAGCGCCAGCCAAGCCAGCACCCGCCACGACTCGAGCCACGCCACACTTTGAACAAGCGGTGCTTTCCGGTTTAGCTTGTTCCCAGAAAATGACTGCACTGTTATAACCAACGAATGCCACTACCCCAAGGGCAAGCCACTGCTCGAGGGAGAATTTCACAAATCCCCTAAGTCAACAGCTTTATTGTTTTTTAACCACACTTGAGGGTCATGGAAAATATCTAGGACTTGTTCTCGAGAGAACCCCTTGTCTGGAATCCAACGCCACGACGAACTCAATGCTGCTTTTTTGAGAATGTCAAAATGCAAATGGGTGTTATCCGTTCCAGATGTTCCAATTGTGCCAATTTGTTGACCCGCTACAACTTTTGCGCCAATTTTGATTGAACGTTTGTTAAGG
This sequence comes from Deinococcales bacterium, assembly GCA_043777915.1. Taxonomy (GTDB): domain Bacteria; phylum Deinococcota; class Deinococci; order Deinococcales; family JAAFIG01; genus JAAFIG01. The sequence goes on along the minus strand of JAYWHB010000690.1, from coordinate 1,387 downwards.
TGTGCATAACGTGACCAAACTTTAAGCTGAGGATGATGGATAACAACTATTTCGCCATAACCCCGAGGGCTTAACGTAGGGCTGGACTGGACAATAATTCCATCCGCTACGGAAACGACCGGATTACCAAAACCATTGTCGGTGCTTAAACCATAAAAATCTGTTCCAGAATGATAACCATAGCCTTGACGATACGGATTATTCTTATCGCCAAATACACCTAAGTACCGAATAATGACACGGTTAGGTTTAATCAATGGATGCACCACTTTTGCGGGTGTCGGTTTTACTGGAGTGGGTTTTACTTGAGTCATAAATTTACCTCGATTCAAAAACAATGCACCGCCAATAACTGTAACAACTGCGATGATTAACACTGTTTTCTGGTTTTGTTTCATGCGTCCGCCGCTTTTTTTAACCACAAACGAACATTGGGCAGCCAATTTTTGTTTAGGTTGTCAGGGTCATTTTTAGCACCAATCGGAGCCCATTTCTTAGCCAGTTCTGGCAGCTTAGACTCATCAAGCGCACCATTAGGGCGAATCAAGCCAAGAATCACAGTCGCAGAGAAACCAGTTACACCAATGCTTGCAACTCGAGGCTTGACAATACCTGTGAGCTTGCCAATTACAAAGTCACGAACAAGGGGTGCATCTGTCAGCAGCATTGGGTACTTTTGGACATCGTAAATTAAACCGAATGGCGCAATTGTTTTAGCATCATGCTTTACCATCACCCAAGTTGTACCCGAAGGCTTAACGCCCCAACCTTCGGCGTGACCAATTGCAAAAATCAAATCATCCAAAGTCAAGTAATTTGTGCTTGGGATTACGGGTTTTTGAACTGGCTTAGGGTTTTGACTAGAAACCACAACCGCAACCACCGCCACAGCACCAACGGCAAGCATGGCTTTGGTGTTGGAATTCATGTTGGTGTACCAGTAGCTCGAGCCGCCATGACACCTTGAAACATACCGAACGCCAGCACACCAGCCCCAACGACCAAGCGCAGCCATGCGGGAGCGGTGCTAATGCCACCAATACCCGTGTTTTTGCCAATGCCAAATTGTGCCAGTGCTTCGCCCAATTGTAATGGCTCGAGGGCATCGGGAAGATACAAACGCATTTCGCCTTTATCGGGCTTAATCAGTCCAGCACCAGCCGCGAACGCATTCGCGCCTTCTTGGGTGGCTGGGATGATTCCACGGGCTTGCATTCCAATACACAGCAATGGCGCAGCAAAGCCAATGATTTCATCGGTCGAATACGGTTCAACAACTTTTACACTGGATTCGGCAACCGGTGGCGGTTCAGGGTCAATACTCTGAAAGCCTACATTTTGGTCAGAGAATTCGCCTTCCATCGGTGTTTGGGGCGGGGGCAGTTGG
>JAYWHB010000689.1:0-6433 GCA_043777915.1 Deinococcales bacterium | reverse complement strand
TTTTTAAGAGGGCGTTGGCGGCTGATTCGTTCAAGAACTGCGCCCCATCAAAAATAATCACTTTATGACGGTAACGCGGCGATAATTCAATAAATTCTAAGACATGATTTTCATAGTCTTTGCCGGTGTCGTGCGAAGCGCTGATTGCTCCAATCGGAATTAAACTGACCCGAGCGCGTTTGCCGGTGCTGGTTTCTTCTCGTGGTGAAATCTCGAGAATATCAGAATGCGAACCCGATAAGAAATTTTGACACGAAGCACAGACCCCACAAGGCTCGAGACCAGTCGGAGCTTTGCAATTGAGGCGCATGGCGTACCATTTGGCAAGCCCACGCCGTCCCACGCGGGCTGTGCCTTCGAGAATCAGGCTGTTGGCAGATGTCTGCTCGAGTAGCCTTTTTACTTTGTCATGACCTATTAAGTTCATTGTCTGCCATGCCTGAAGATGTTCATTACCGACCAATGTCTAAGCGTGCAGCTAAGGCTTCAGGCAGTCCAGCCGCCCTAATTTTCTTTTGGGCAGAGGCAATATCGTAGTTGACTCGGTAAATCTCGAGCAGTTTTGTGTTGGTGTCAAAAACGCCATAACTGGCTTTGGGGTTGCCATCTCGAGGTTGTCCGACACTGCCCGGGTTGACAATCCAGCGCCCTCTGGGTGGCATTGGCAAGCGGTTCTCGTTTTCGACACAAGCATGAAAAATCGTCACTTCGGTGTTGTTCTCTAAGCAAGCAAAGACCCCAGCCAAATGCGAATGCCCAACAAAAGCCAATTTGCCAGTCCAGTCCTTAAAAATGGTTCGAGCGATATTGACATTATCCACATACTCTTTGGGGTCGCGTGGTGAACCATGAATAAACGTCACCGAAGCCCCATCCAATTTAACACTGGCTTGTTCTGCCCAAGTTTGCATCCAACCAATCTGACTGGGCAGCAGTTGCGATAAATTCTGGCGTAAACTCATTCCAACAGGGGTATCCAATTTAATCTTTTTGCCCTGTGCCATCTCGAGCAGCATCTGGTCATGATTGCCGACTATCGAACGTGGTTTTAGCGGCTCGAGTTGCTTAAAGACTGCTCCAGCATCTGCCCCGTAGCCGACTGCATCACCCAGAAAAATAGTCTGCTCAAAATTGCGTCTTAAAGCATCTTCAAGCACTGCTTCAAGCGCATCTGAGTTACTGTGAATATCGGCAAGCAACAAGTAGCGCATTAAGAGTCTCCAACCAAGTCAAAAATGTAAATCAAGATGAAAACAGTATACCTTGCAAATTGTAAAAACCAAATTAAACTTGCACGGGTTCCATTAAAATTCCATATGTGCCGGGTCCAACGTGGGCAGAAATAACCGCGCCGCATTGAATTACCCCAAATTCTTGCACCCCGAGTTTCTTACCCTCTTCACGGGCTGGTTCGACATCTTCGGGTTTATCGGTGTACACATAAGCGGCTCTGACCTGCCCGTGTTTAGCTGTGTACTCACGTAAATTCTTGACCACATTTTCAAGGGCTGCCCTCGAGCCACGCTCACGCCCCGCCGCTTCGATTTTACCATCCACCAAATGCAAAATCGGCTTAAAACCAAGTAAACCGCCAAGGAGTGCCTGAGCGCCACCAATCCGACCATTTTTCTTTAAGAAATCTAAGCTGGCAACACAAAAACGCAAATTGGTCAAGGTAATCAGTTTATCTAAAGTGGCTTTGATGCTTTCAATACTCGCGCCACTTGCGGCTAGGCGTTGCGCTCGTTCCAACATCATGCCCATCGAACCACTGGCGGCTTTAGAATCTATGACCGTAATTTTACCCGCAAAATCTCTTGCTGAAAGTTCTGCCGAATTGTGTGTGCCACTGAGTTTACTCGAGATATGCAGACTCAGCACATGGTCATGAGACTGTAACAAACGCTCATATTCACGCGAAAAATCTACGGGTGTCGGCTGGCTGGTACTGGGCATGGCAGCCCCAGCTTTGACCCCATCAAAAATATCATGGGCGTTAATCTCGAGCGCATCTTTACGAATTTCATTCTTAAAATTGACGTAAAGCGGCACAACCGTTACACCCATTTGGGCAGCAAGTTCTGGTCTGATGTCCGAAGTCGAATCGGTGACAAGCGCAATTTTCATAATTTCTCCTTTAATGATGTGAAAGGAGATTAGCATTATCAAAGGGTAGAAATGAAGTCTTGAATCACCAAATCATTATGTGATGTACCTGTTTCCACCACAGGATGTGCCTGTTGCCACTACGGAAGATACCCTTGGCGAAGCTCAAAAACCTCTCCAGTGACATCACTAATAATTGCATGGAAATAGGTGTCCCAATCAAAACCCCAACCAAAATCTTTGCCATTCAAACCCGCCTCGAGTTCTTTAGGGCTAACAAACATAAATTCACTGGCAGATTTAAGCAAACGAACCCGTCCATCTTTAGCAAAATTAAATGTCCGAAGTGCGGCATTGGTGTTAGAAATCATCAAGCCACCAGGATTATCGTTCATGGTTTGCCTGACTCGGCGCATTTCACGCTCAGAACCATAAACATTGACAAAATCCAGCACCAACTTAAAAGGATTAAAGACCGTTTGTTTAGAAATCAGCACGGCTTGCTGATAGACACCCGTGATGGCTCGAGTGTTGACTTGTTTAATGGCGGTAATTGTGCCACTTGAAATGCTCAGGGCAAAAATCGGAGTGCTTTCAAATTCGCTCGGGAGGTCGTCGCTATTAGAAACCATCAAGCGTAAATTCTCGAGACTGGTGTTCTTGGCGGTTAAACTTGGGAAAGTTAATAATGAGACACTGGCTTTAGGGCTAACAGAATAAGTTCTCAGTAACGGATTTTGATTGCTAAAAACGGCTTTATAGTGCCGTGTTTGAACCGCCGTAATCTCCCCTCGAGAAACCGCGATTTTCGGTGTGACCAAATCCACATGGTCAGCTTGCAGGGTGTTCTTCTCGAAATTCGACAGAATGGCGTATTGAGTTTGGGCAACGGCGCTCGAGAAACCTAGAAAAGCCAAACTGACAAGGAATTGTGTAAAAACCTTTTTCATATGTTCTCCTAAAAGAATTTCTGAACAGCTTTAGAAAGCTCGAACCCACGTTTATCAAGGTTGACACAACGCAAACGAGCCGTCGTGACATCACAGGTAAAGCCACCTGCTTTCCAAGTCTTGCCATACGCCAAGGTCTTATAATTTGGGTTTTTAATTGTGTCGCCATAACAACCACGTTCGGCTTTACCACGCTCGCTCATGCCAAAACGGTAGCCATAATCAAGATTGCAATCCTTTGGGGCGGCTGGAATTTTAGCGGTAATTTCAGTCATTTCGCACTGCATTTCGGCAGTATTTGCCACCTTGTCACGCCAAGCAATACAGTAAATGTTACTACTCGGTGTTTTGAAACTTCCAATGTCTTCAAAACCTTGAGCATAAGCAAGAGCGAAAAATGCCAGACTCGAGACGACCACAGCCATAATTGTTTTCATATTTTTACCTCGAACTATATTTTACAGCCTCAACGTGACACCAGCGTGACTTAGTTAGCTAAGAACAACCAATAGTTTAGGAATCGTTATCAATCAGTGCATTGTAGTCTTGGGCATCAAACACAATTGCACCCGTTTCAACACCATTTAAGATGTCTTCAAGCCAAGCCGTAAAATTTGAAGCAACAAATTCACGTTCGCTACTGTCATGCCACATTGTTATCACTTGCCCAACGTGTCCACCGTTTGCAGGGGCAAGGTCAAGACAAAAATGATTACCCCCACCATCATGGGTAAACGGAATCCATTTTAGATTCCACCAATCATTGCGGATACCTTTATCGGGTTGGCTGGAGATACCTGAAAAAGTATTAGTCTCGAGCAAGTTTTTCCAAGCATCCCATTGGAATTTGATGTTGGCAATAGACAACAATTCTCCATTATAAAACTCTGCCAAAGCATCATCAGCTTGACCGTTGCACAAACCCAAAAACAATTTGTAATCCTCGGGCAAAGTCACACCAAGATGCTGCTCGAGTTCTAAAATCTCTTGACTATTTGCTCCTTGTTGTAAGCTCTGCTCGAGTTCAGGGGCGTTGGCAGCCATCCATGGGTTGAGTTTTTTCCAAACTGTGGTGATGTCATTCATGCCGATGAGTTTACCGCAGATTTCTTCTTTTTTCTTTTCTGTCGTACCCTATTCTCCATGCGTGAATACACTGTCCGAGTTGGTACACCATCTGATGCGACTGGCTTAGCCCCAATTCGAGCCGAACTCTTAAAGCGCCCTCGGCTCGAGGAAGGGGTTCTGGCAGCTTAGCGCAAATTCTCGAATATTGGAGCTTAGACATGAATCCCAAAGTTGATTGGTTTTTTGATAAAACCTCAAAGTGGCAAAAAGAATTTAAGCACTTACGAACACTGATTCTCGAGTGCAAATTGACCGAAGAACTCAAATGGGGTGTGCCTTGTTACACTTTTTCAAACAACAACATTGTTTTAATTCACGGCTTTAAGGACTACTGTGCAATTTTATTTCATAAAGGCGCTTTATTGACCGACTCCAAAAAGACTCTGGTTCAGCAAACCCAGAATGTGCAGTCGGCACGTCAAATTCGCTTTACCAGCTTGCAAGAAATTATCGAACTCGAGCCAAGCATAAAAGATTACCTTTTTGAAGCCATTCAAGTCGAAAAAATGGGCTTAAAAGTAGAACTCAAAAAAACAGCAGAATTTAACATGCCCGAAGAGTTTTTAACACAACTAGAACAAAATCCCGCCCTAGAAGCAGCTTTTTCGGCGCTCACCCCCGGACGACAACGAGGCTACCTACTTTATTTTTCTGCACCCAAACAAGCCAAAACTCGAGTGGCTAGGATTGAAAAATATACAGAGCAGATTCTCGAGGGCAGAGGCTTAGATGATGAGTAAGTTTATTTCGGTTGATGATTATTTAGCCTCGCTGGACACACAAAAAGCCAGTACACTCAGGGCAGTCATTGGTTTTATTCTGACCCAATTCCCTCAACTCGAGTGCAAAATTTCTTGGAATGTGCCACAAATTCACTTTCAAGGCGAATACGTGTTTGGTGTCTCTGCGCTTAAAAGTCATCTGGCGCTTGCCCCTTGGAGTTCTCGAGTGATTGAAGATTTTAGGGTTCGGTTGGAGAACAAAAAGTATATTGTGCAAAAAAATCTTTTTCAAATTCCAGTAGACTGGCAAATGGATCAAGAATTATTAAAGGATTTAGTTCAAGCCAGACTAGCCGAACTAAATGCGTTTCCTGCTTGATGTCTAGGAGGATGCAATGGCAAACGAAAAGGTTGTTCCGTTTTTCCCAACTGCGAACTTAAAAACCACACTCGAGTTTTACACCATGCTGGGTTTTGCGGTTCTGTACGAGCAGCACGCGCCTTATCCGTATGGCAGTGTGGCACTCGAGAATATCCAAGTTGATTTTTTTGTCAATAAATCCATAGCTTTAAATCAGGAATCTGGGCATATGTGTTTGGTTGTTGTGACCAACATAGACCAGCTTCATGCAGCATTCTCGAGTCAGATTAAAAAGACCTTTGGTAAGCAATTACGCAGTGGCATTCCACACATGAGCAGCTTAAATGATGGGGTAAGCAATGACCGTCGGTTTAATTTGCTTGACCCTTCGGGGAATCGGTTCACCTTTATTCAAGTTGGAAAAAAGACTCCGAAAGCAACAAAAAGCAGTTCGCCAATGGCTCGAGCCGTTAAGGGTGCAAAACAGTATGCGTACTCAAAGGAAGACCCAAAGTTGGCAGCCGAGTATTTAGACAAAGCCCTCGAGAAAGCCAGTGCCGAAAGCCTCATGGTGCAATTTCAAGCCTTTGTACTCAGAGCAGATATTGCTGCAATGCAAGATGATACGGCAACGCTTAAACAGTACGTGCTGGCAGCAAAAAACTTAAGTCTCGAGGAAACGGATGAACTCGCTGCGGACGTACAGCGCTTAGCAGAACTCGAGGAAATTCTGAATCCGTAAAGTCAGTCTTTATACATTGTCGGTTTAACAGGATACAGAATATAAACATTGATATTTTTACTTGACATAATAAGCAATTCCTTTTATCATGTCTTCGTCCTAAACAAACGATCAATTATTCTCGAGAAACACCTGTCTAAAATCGCTTATGCACTTGGTTAAACAGATTGCCAAGACAACCTCAACTTGGAGTTTTCATGACTGAACGAAATTTTATTCATATTCGTGGCGCAAGGGAAAACAACCTTAAAAATGTGTCCATAGATATTCCCAAAAATAAGATTACGGTCTTTACAGGCGTGTCTGGCTCGGGGAAATCGAGTTTGGTCTTTGATACGATAGCCGCCGAAGCCCAACGCCAACTCAACGAAACCTTTACCAATTTTGTACAGGGCTTCTTGCCAAGTTATGGGCAACCCGATGT
>JAYWHB010000688.1:0-6440 GCA_043777915.1 Deinococcales bacterium | reverse complement strand
CCGCCGCGTTCGCGCTTTGCAAAACAGTCTACTCGAGGCTGGACTACCTCCTGCTCGAGTGTTGTCTTGGCTCGAGATATTAGGCGGCGAACTGCTCGAGAAACATATTTTTCCAAACACCATCATCAAACTCGATTCGCCTTCTGAGGATTGGGAAACAGACAAAGCGCTACTTGCCCTTGGCGAAATTCAACCCGACCCAGACCGTGAATATGCTCGAGTCAACACCAAGAATCACGAGTATGACCTTGGGGCAATTCTGTCCTCGAGACAGTGGTATTTGGGTTTTTGTGAAGCGCTGCGGAATGTAAACTCGCAACTGACGCAAATGGGAAGACGCGCCATGAATCACCCAACAGATATTGCCTTAATGTTTGATAAACGAGCCACCCATGCAAAACTCGAGAGTGCAGGGATTCTTGTGCCACCAGCTTTACCTCCAATTGAGAATTTTGATCAGTTGTTTGAACACATGACTCAACTTGGTTGGAACAGGGTTTTTGTGAAACTCGCTCATGGTTCTGGCGCGGCTGGGGTGATTGCCCTCGAGACCCACAAAGGGCAGTGGCAAGCCACCAGTACGGTAGAAATGGCAAGTGGTGGGCGGTTGTACAACACCAAGCGCCTCTGGAAGTACCGTAATTTGGAGCAAATCAAGGCGCTGGTCAATGCCATTTGCTTACAGCGTGTTCATGTCGAGAAATGGCTGCCCAAAGCCAGTTTTGAGAATAAAATTTTTGATTTGCGGGTCGTGGTGATTGCTGGGCTTGCCAAGCATGTGCTGGTGCGCTCCTCAAGTGGCACAGTCACCAATTTGCACCTTGGCAATGAGCGCGGTCATTGGGACGGAGTGCGTGAAAAACTTGGCGAAACTTGGCTCGAGGTGAAAACCACTTGCGAGCAGTGCATGGGTTTATTCCCCAATAGCCTTTATGCTGGGGTGGACGCGCTGGTGCAAACCGATTGGCAACACCATGCGATTCTCGAGATGAATGCTTTTGGCGATTACCACCGTAATGTTTTTGTAAACGGTTTAGATACCTACCAAACCCAACTTGAGGCTTGTAAGGGGTAGAATAAGTTATGGATGATGACACTTTAGAACAAGAACTGCTTGAAGCCAGTAAGGACGCGGCAGAAGTTGCCATTGCGGACTTGCTCGAGCATGGGATTTCGGTGTTTTACGAAGAAGATAACCGAATGGTCAGAGAAGACCCAAATGGTGAACGTTTTGAAATTTTTATGCACGAACCAACAGGGAATTACACTGTTGTTAAACAGATAAATTCGTTAATTTAATGATGAAAACTCCAAGGTTAATTATTGTGGCTGGTGCAAATGGAAGTGGTAAAAGTTCGCTTTCTCAGCGTTGGTCTAAGCGCTTAGGTCGGCGTTTAGGTTTATTGCTTGACCCTGATGCAATTGCCAAAGAAATTAATTCGCAAAATCCTAAAAGTGTGGCAATTCAAGCAGCTAGACGAACATTAAACGAGTTAGAAAATGCTTTACAGACAGGACAGAATGTTTTAATTGAAACTACAATGTCTGATAAACAGCGTCAAATTCAACTCATTCAAAACGCAAAATCTCGAGGGTATCGGGTTTGGCTTTGGTACGTTGGTGTTCACACAACCAGCATTAATTCTTTACGAGTCGCACAACGGGTCTCGAAAGGTGGACATGATGTACCACTTGAGGATATTTTGCGCCGACGAGAACGCAGTCTGCACAATTTAGAGAGAATCTTACCGATGGTGGATAAGGCTTGGATTTTTGATAATTCTGGGCGTTCAATTCGGACAGTGGCTCGAGTGCAGAATAGAATCGTACAAGTTCAACGCGGTCTGGGTTGGTGGTCTGAACGGCTTAAGGGGTTGCCCGATGCTTAACGCTAATCATTACATCCTCCATAAAGATGTACTTTTTATCACGCTGGACAGCCTTCGTTACGATGTAGCAGTCCAAGCCCTCCAAGCTGGACGTACCCCAAATCTGGCTCGAGTCTTGCCAAACAGCACATGGGAATTGCGCCACAGCCCTGCGACGTTTACCTTTGCAGCGCATCAAGCATTTTTTGCGGGCTTTTTGCCGACTCCTGCCATGGCGGGGCGGCACTCGAGATTGTTTGCCGCAAAATTCGAGGGTTCTAAAACCACTTCCGAGATAACTTTTGTCTATTCAGAAAGCACTTGGCTCGAGGCGCTTAAAAACCTTGGGTATCACACGTTTTGTATTGGTGGAGTGGGTTTTTTTCGGGATACGGGCGGCTTAAGTTCGGTTTTACCAAATTATTTTGAGCATTCGTTTTATTCGCATAGCATGGGTGTGACCAGTCTACGCAGTACAGAAAAACAGGTGGCTCGAGCCATCAATCTGCTGCATCAAATCCCAGATTCTGAGCGGGTCTTGTTGTTCGTTAATGTCTCGGCAACCCACACGCCCACACGGATATTTCTGCCAAGCGCAACCCAAGATTCGCTCGAGACCCAAGCCGCCGCCCTCGAGTACGCCGATTCACACCTTGGCAAACTCTTTGAAGCCTTTGAATCAAGAGGCGGGGCATTGTGCATTATTTGTTCTGACCACGGTGAGGCATTTGGCGAGGATGGTTTTTATGGGCATCGTTTGGCGCACGAAACCGTTTGGAATGTCCCCTATGGCGAATTTTTTCTCGAGGAAACGCCATGAATAATCCTCACCCCAAACCCGTAGGGGCGACCCTTGTGGTCGTCCTGCCACACAACATGTCTTGCCGATTTGTACATGAATTATTATGGTTTGCAAACGGGTCAGGCATGCCTGACTCCTACGGTTTAGAACAGGTTTTTTGTCGTAGGGGCGAGGCGACCCAGCCCGTCAGGTGCATTTTTGGGGTCAAGAAGGTATGCCTCGCCCGACGATTCACGGATTTTGTTTCTGGACAAATCCCTAAGAATTTCAGGTCATTCCATGTCATCTAATCTCGAGGCGGTTCTAACAGGTAGCCCATACATTTCTTACACCTATGCTTACCCGCATAAAACCGCATATCGTGCCATAAAACCTGTGCCACTCGAGCAAGTTTGGATCAACGAACCTCGAGCCGCATTTTTATACATTCATGTGCCGTTCTGCGAAATGCGTTGTGGTTTTTGTAATTTGTTTACGACGGTAAATCCAGATACCAGTCTCGAGACTGGGTTTCTACGTGCCTTGGAACGTCAAGCCAAAGTGGTGCGTGATGCTTTAGCAAACAAATCTGTCACTCGAGCCGCCTTGGGTGGTGGTACACCGACTTTTCTTGTGCCGTCTGAACTCGAGCGGGTGCTTAAAATTCTCGAGATGTTTAACGTCAGCAACCAAACGCCGCTCAGTGTCGAGACCTCACCGCAAACCGCAACAGTAGACCGTCTCGAGTTGCTGTCCGATTTTGGAATTGACCGAATCAGCATTGGGGTGCAGAGCTTTTTCGAGTCCGAGGCTCGAGCAGTCGGGCGCTCACAGCATTCAAGCGAGGTTTTTACGGCACTGGAGCGCATTAAAGCCCAAGATTTTCCAACCCTGAACATAGATTTAATTTACGGTTTACCGAATCAAACCCGTGCATCATGGCTCGAGTCGCTAAAAACGGCTTTGCAATTTGCACCGCAAGAACTTTTTTTGTACCCGCTGTATGTGCGCCCTTTGACTGGTTTGGGCAAACTCGAGCAGAGTTGGGATGATACACGCCTCGAGTTGTACCGTGTGGCGAGGGATTTTTTACTTCAATCTGGGTATGAACAGCATTCGATGCGGGTTTTTAGGCGCTCAGATGCGCCATCTCGGGAGGCTGGAATTGCCTTTGATGCCCAAGCCGACGGCTTAATTGGTCTTGGCGTAGGGGCGCGTTCGTACACCCAAAACCTGCACTACTCGAGCGAATACGCAGTTGGGCAAGTTGGGGTCAAAGAAATTATTGCTGATTATGCGTTGCGCTCAACAACCGATTTTGCTTTTGCCTCGCATGGATTTTATTTGGATGGTTTAGAACAGCGCCGTAGGTTTATTTTGCAAGATATTTTTAATGTTGTGGGTTTCTCGAGAAGTGCCTATCAGCAGCGTTTTTCTTCGGATGCAGTGGATGATTTTCCGATTCTTACGGGTCTACAAGGGCTTGGGTTGATTGCAATTTCTCGAGAGCAAATTTACCTGACCAAATCTGGTTTAGAACGCAGCGATGCCATTGGGCATTTGTTCTACTCGAGCCAAGTTCAGCAATTAGCCGAGGAATACCAGTGGCGCTGAGTATTTTGTACCGTGGATTTTTAAGCAGTTGCAATTATGCCTGTGCCTACTGCCCATTTGCCAAGCACACCGAATCCAAAGCCGAGCATTTGCGCGATGCAGCCGCACTCGAGAAATTCTTAACTTGGGTAGAAACTCGAGGCACACCAACCAGTGTATTTTTTACCCCGTGGGGTGAGGCGTTAATTCGTACTCGTTATCAAAAAGCGGTGCAGCGCCTTTCAAATTTGTCGCATCTTAAGAAAGTGGTGGTACAAACCAATGGCTCGTGGGGTTTGCGTTGGCTAGAACAGGTCAATCTCGAGAAGTTAGCCTTGTGGATTACCTTTCATCCATCGGAAACCAGCTTAGAAAAATTTGCAACTCGAGCCAATGAACTTATTAGGCTTGGGGTACGTTTTAGTGTTGGGGCTGTGGGTATCCGCGAAAATCTTGTATTACTCGAGCAACTGCGAGAAGCCATCCCATCTGAGATTTACCTTTGGATAAACGCTTTTGACCGCCGAGGACAAAATTATTACAGCCCAGAAACCCTCGAGTGCTTAACCAAAATAGACCCGTACTTTGCCTTCAATCTCGAGCGCTATAAATCTCGAGGACAAGCCTGTAGCGCTGGTCATACGGTGATTAGTGTGGATGGTTTTGGCATGGCGCGGCGTTGCCATTTTATCGAAACACCAATTGGCAGTATTTACACGCCAGACTTTGAAGAAAAACTTGTGCCTAAACCCTGTTCGCGCAGTTTTTGCGATTGCCATATCGGGTATGTGCATCTCGAGAAATTGGGCTTACAAGAGGTATTCGCGGGTGGCATTCTCGAGCGAATTCCCAGCCATTGGAATAAAAACATCCTCACCTAAAAACTCGAGGCGAGGATGTTGGGTTTAAGAATTTATTGCTTGCCGACTTCGAGGCTGATACCGATGGTGGTACGGGGTTTGAATCCCTCGAGTTTTTCGCTCAGGTACTTATCGCTAGACTTATCCATCATTAAGTTTTGTCCCAAAAAGGCTGTCGCAAAGTGCTTGGTGATGTCGTTCAGACGTTCTCTGTCCCAGACTGGTTCAAACCAGCGTTCGTAGTCCGACCAGTTGCTACGGGCGGCTTCGGGTGGATTGTTTGTCCAAGGGTTGTGTGATGCGCCTTCTAAGGTCAGTAAGTATTTGTTGCTCGAGCCAGAAGTCTTAAAGGCGGTTTGGGCATCGCGCTTATAGGTGGCAATGTCGTCCTGAGCGCCGCAGCCGATAAACAATGGGGTTTTCATGGCTTTAAGTTGGGTCGCACTAAGCCAAGGAATGCCGTAAGGTGCCATTGCAAAGACAGCTTTGATGCGTGGGTCGGCTTTGACCACACTCGAGCCGCGCACTTGGGTAATTCCATCAAAAAATGGCAAGGCAAAACAAGGACCTTCGTTGTTGGAGGCTTTGCAGTACGCCTCCAAATTGGCTTTGTCCAAGCCGATACCTGCGGCGTTTAGAACCGAGTAACCACCGTAGCTATAGCCCATCAATCCGACATTATTGCCATCGCTATTGCTCATGCTCTTGGCAATTTCGCCAATGCTAAAGAGAATATCGAGGGGTCTGTCCACCAAACTCGAGATATACGCCGCTTGGGTGATGTCGTCGTAGGTGCTGCCCGTGTGGTCAATCGCTGCCACGACATAGCCTCTGGATGCCAAATGTTCGGTCAAATACGACATCATAAATCTCGAGCCAGCTTGCCCGTGCGATAAAATCACCATTGGGAATTTGCCTGTCTCGAGTGTGGCATCTCGAGCCGCCCGTCCGGGCAGGTCAAATTTGGTTGTGCCAATCGTGGCTTTGTAGATGGTGCGTTCGGCTTGGGTGGCTCTGAGCTTAGCGGGATACCAAACCTCGAGTGTTAATGGGCGCTTACGGGTTGCATCGGTCAAGTTTAGGGTTTTGACCCCAACTTGGTGTGTTCCCCTTGCCGCGAGTGGCGGTGCATCTGGGCGCGAGATGGTTTGCCCCAAAGCAGTTATCGAGGCGGTTGCGAGGGCGAAGCCCGTGCCAATCATCAATAGAATTTTTTGCATGAAGGCAAGTCTACGGCTTTTTTAAGGTCTGCAAACGTTTCCAGAAATACAAACCCGAGTTCATTTAGAACCTCCCCGAAATGTTTTAGGTGTTTTTCCTAAAACATTTTGCGACTAA
>JAYWHB010000687.1:0-2334 GCA_043777915.1 Deinococcales bacterium | reverse complement strand
TGTTACCTGCTGGAGTGAATCTTATTAAATTTAGGAAAGACTTGCAGGATACGCTAAATCTCGGAGTTAAAGCAGCCTAAAACATTCCGAACTATTGTTTAGCGGGTCATAATTTTTTTGCCATTAGTCCAGATGCGGGTCAGATATGGCAAAAGCCCGGTGTGGGAAATCTACCTGGTACAGATATTCATGGTTTTACAGTGGCTGGTAATGGTTGGTTATACGCGAATCTGGCGGGAGGTGGATTGTACCGTTCAACCGACGGTGGAAAAAACTGGAATTTTGTGACCGAAGCTACAACAAGGGCATACAAAATTGTGGCAGCCACAGGTGTGCCACCTGTTCTTTACGCCGTAACTCAAGACCAAGGTTTAATCCGCTCGAGCAATGGTGGAACAACTTGGAAGCAAATTAAAGTTGATGGTCAGCCGTTGACCATGGCGGTCGAAACATCTGGGGCAATTTTAATCAGCTTATCCAATAGCAGTATTTTGCGCTCGAGTGACAATGGCACAACTTGGTCAGAATTAAAAGCACCAGAAGCCTTTATTCTTTTGGCAGTCAATCCAAAAAATAATAAAAATATCTATGGTGTTTCTGATGTTGGACAAGTTTATTCCAGTTTTGATGCGGGCAAAACGTGGGGAGGAATATGAACCGACCCATTGTACTGTTGGTGCTATTGACCAACCTATTTTGGACACAAGCCCACGCCTTGAGTATTTTTGAAACAACCAGCAGCTTGCAAGGGGCAACCTTACAGGGGCTGAAATTTGAAGCTGGTTTAGGTTTGAATGTGGTGCTGAACCAATCAGGTTCTGGGGTGCTTGAAACGGCTACTATTGTGCAAAAGCCATTTGACCGAGCCATCGTTTCTTGGAATGGGCTAACCCCTACAGGAACATGGTTAGAGCTTTCAGTACGCGCCCGAATCGGCTCGCGTTGGACAACTTATTATCAACTGGCAAAATGGTCCACTGACCCTGCCCTAGAACGTCGGTCATACGCCAGTCAAAGTGATGCAGACGGCTTCATAGACACGGATACCCTGAAACTAAAATCGGTTGCCAATGCCATACAAATTCGGGTGCGTTTTCTCAGCCAAAATAGGCAATCACCCAAACTGAACCGCCTTGTGTTGAGTAGTTTTTCTTCTCGAGCAGCCTACACTGTGCGCTCAGTTCCATCCAATCGCTTGGCATGGGGTATGGATTTGGTTGTACCTGTTCGCTCACAAATGATTTATCCTAACGGTGGCGAGGTCTGGTGTTCACCAACTACCATCACGATGCTGCTCGAGTATTGGGGCAATCGGCTTGGGCGCAACCTAGCCGATACCGTTCCACAAGCGGTTGCGGCAGTTTGGGATAAGGTCTATGACGGTGGCGGTAATTGGGTACTAAACACAGCGTACCTTGGCACAAAGGGTTTGAGTGCTTATGTCACCCGACTGGATAGCCTGAGCCAAGCTGAAGCCTACATTCGACAAGGTATTCCATTGGTGGTGTCCATCAAATGGAAGTTAGGCGCTTTACAAGGCGCAAAATTACCGAGTTCTAACGGACATATTTTGCTGTTGCGTGGATTCACCAAAAATGGTGACCCCAGCACCAACGACCCAGCCGGAAAAACAGAAACCAAAAAAGACATTGTGACCGTCTATAATCGGACTGAGTTTGAACGGGCTTGGATTGAGCATTCTGGTGGGGTGGTCTATGTGGTTAAGCCGTCATAAATGGATTGGTCTACTTTTGGTCAGCACACTTGGGGCTTGCAGTCAAGCTGAACAGGCGCTTGTCTACGCCATACCAGACACACCAGCCACCTTGCGATTCAGGGTAGCGCTCGATGCCGATATTGCCCTTAGCCGCACAGCCCCAAATGCAGTGCGGGTTTCCAATCCTTTTGAAACCGCTAAGCCGTTTAGCAGCAGTGCGTTTTCTGGAACGCCTTGGGCTGAGCTACCAAGCAAGGTCAACATCCTCGAGATTCCTCTGCCAATCCCCAAGAATGCGGCTCGAGGCGAATATCCACTCGAGATTGAGGCTGATTTTTTTGTGTGCAGTAAAACCATCAAGGTCTGTTTTAAGCAGCCTGTTCGCAGCACAGCCCTGCTGCGGGTTGGTTAGTCTGGACGTGATTCAATTGGCGTACTCAAGGTAAAAATGCCCTAAAATACTTGAGCAAATTTTTTTAGGTGTTGATTGACCCGAATTTTATTTCCAAGTTGTCAGCCATGATTCAATTTGCTTATTTTGCTGGCTTGCTTGGGTTATCATTTGCTGAGCAAAAGCCTTTAACTCAGATTTAGAAGACTTTGTTGCCACCAGTTTT
>JAYWHB010000686.1:0-6466 GCA_043777915.1 Deinococcales bacterium | reverse complement strand
CCTTCTCGAGCCACAATCCGAGCCAGTAAACTAGAGCCATTTTGGAAGGTGCGTTCAGTCATTGGAATAATGTCAAAAGGTATTTCTTCTGGGACGACTTCTAATGCGGCTAAACCTGCTTTCATTCCGTCTGCGTCGTTCTCGAGAACCAATAAAAAATCGAGGTCGCTGTCATGGGTGGCTTCGCCTCTGGCAGTGCTGCCAAATAAAATTACTTGCTTTGCGCCACTGGCTATGCCCATGACTCGAGCCATGTCTTGTAACTGTGCTTGGGTGGTGTTCATCATTGTCCCGGACTGCTTCTCGAGATAAACACCGGCTCACAAATCTCGGCTTCAACATCCACCCCACGAATCTCGAGGTGAACCCTTGTGCCAAAATCCAATTCTTTTGGTAAATATGCCAGCGCAATACCTTGCTTCAAACTCGGGCTTTGTGTGCCACTGGTGGTTTGTCCAATCACCGTCCCCGCTAATTTGACATTCATGTGTTCTCGAGGAATACCGCGCCCAATCATGCGGATGCCGCGCAGCATCTTGGTTTTGGGTTTGGTGAGCATCGCATCACGCCCAACAAAATCTTTGTATTCTTTACTCACCCAAGTAAACGGTGTCTCGAGAATGTTGCTGTCGTCGTTCCACTCATGCCCATAAAGCGGAAATCCTGCCTCGAGCCGCAGCGTGTCGCGTGCGCCTAAGCCGCACATCGCAAAACCAATTTTGTGCAGTTCTTTCCACAAAAAAGCAGCTTCGCGTGGGGCGCAAAAAATCTCGAAACCGTCCTCGCCAGTATAGCCAGTTCGTGCCATCAGCACATCTATGCCAAAGAGCTTGCTGGGGAAAACACTGTTTTTGCGGTAACTCTGTAAATCGGCGCTGGTCACTGGCTCGAGTAATTCAGCAGCTATTGCGCCTTGGGCAGCTATCAGGGCATTTTCGTCGGAACGGTTCTCGAGGACAACCTCAAAGTTTTTGGCAATCTGCTCGAGGTGCGCCCAGTCTTTTTCGATATTGCTGGCATTAACCACAATCATAAAGGCTTCTGGCTCGAGGCGGTAGACATAAATATCGTCCACCACGCCGCCAGATTGGTTTAGTAAAATGCCGTAATGGGCTTTGCCTGTTTTGAGTTTTGCTGCGTCGTTGGCGCACGCATACTGCAAAAACTCGAGGGCTTGTTTGCCACTGACAATAAATTCGCCCATGTGCGAAACATCAAATATCCCAGCCTTGGTTCGCACGGCTGTGTGTTCGGCAATAATTCCAGCGTACTGCACGGGCATGTCCCAACCACCAAATTCGACCATCCGAGCGCCAAACTCGAGGTGCGTGCCATGAAGTACAGTCTGTTTTAGGGTTGTCATACCGTCTATTCTAGCAAGACTCGAGGCATTATGATTGCGTTTTGTCCTCGAGTCTTGGCGTAGAGTTTTTAGTTGTTGCGTTGAACCTTCTCTTTTTGCTGTTTTGTTGCTTATTGAACGATGGTGATGCTGCCTTTCATTGTGCCGATGCCAATGCCGTGGAAGTCACAATTAAAATTGAATGTTCCAGCACTGGCAAAGGCAATCACTTGGTCAGTGGTTGCCCCTGTTTTGATTTGTCCTGCGCCGCTTCCAGAAAGTGGGTGTCCTGTTCTGGCTTGGATGGTGATTGGCGTTCCGACTTTTAAGGTGCAAGACGTGGTTAAGTAGGCATTGGCTGTGCTAGATATTTCTATGGTACTTGGGCAGGTTGTGCCGACCGGAAGTATGGTTGGATTGTTACAACCCAATAATGCTGTTGTGCCGAGAATAATACCGATAATTCGTTTCATGTTGTACCTCCGAGTTAAAGTATAGTCCTTATGCGGCTTTGTACGACTTGCGATTTAACACGTTTTTTGTTTAAGCTCAAACCATGCTTGACGCGATAGATAAGAAAATTCTCGAGGTGCTGCAAAGAAATGCTCGAATTGCCAATACCGACTTGGCAGATGAGGTCGGGCTTACGCCTGCGCCGTGTTTACGACGGGTGCGGCGGCTCGAGGAAGAAGGGTTCATTTTGGGCTATACGGCGCTGCTAGATGCTAAAAAAGTTGGTGTGGGTTTAACGGTTTTTGTGATGGTCACGTTAGACCGCCAAACTAAAGGCACTTACGATGATTTTGCCACAAAAATGCGTTCTCGAGCCGAAGTTCTCGAGTGTTACTTAATTCTTGGCGACAGGGATTTTTTACTTAAAGTCTGTGTGCCAGATTTAGAGGCGTACCAAAAGTTTTATCTCGAGCATCTGACCAGAATTTCGGGGGTGCGAAATATCAACAGTATTATTGCGGTTTCGGAGGAAAAGCGCAGCACAGTTTTGCCTATCTGAGGCGACTCTCATGATATTGGCTGCTAAACTACTCGGGTGCAAAGTCAGACTCCCGAAGTTGGTTCTCAAATCCTAGATGCTGTTGCGCCGTACCTTGGGCAAATTTCCTTTGGTGGTTTAGCTGGTTTTGCCACAGGTTACGCGATGAAAAAGATTGGTAAAATTGCACTTTTTGTGTTCGGCACAATTTTTATTTTATTGCAATTGCTGGCGTACCTTGGGATTATTGAAATTAATTGGTTGCGGGTTCAACAATTTGCCGAACCCGCCCTGCAACGTCCAGCCCTCGAGAATGCGCTAAATGGGGTAATGGGTGTGCTGACCAATAACCTGCCGTTTGCTGGGGCATTTGTGCCTGGGTTTTTACTGGGCTTAAAGTTCGGTTAAACCTTACGGCACGATATTGAGCGTAAAGCTATAGTTGGCGGCTTGGACTTCGCTGCCAGTCTGGACGACCAGGGCATATTTTCCAGTGCTGGGTAAATTAAAGGCAACATTGGTGCATTGTCCGTTCCCACTGGTTAAAGTCGCTAAACATTCTTTGATAATACTGCCTGTAGGACTGATAATCAGGTACTTTACAAAACTTGGTGGGGCGGATACGACAATCGTTAATTTATTGTTACTCGAGGCATCAAAAGTGTACAGATGGGCGTATCCAAGTGTGCCTGTGTTTGTTCCAAGAATCGAATTGCTGACTGGTGCGGTTAAACTACCGCTTACTGGTGTGCCAGTTGCGATATTGCTGATTGGGCTGGAATGCCTAATCTCGAGGTCTGTACCTAGGGGAATAAAGTTTTGTTGACTAAAAGCAGTGTGTGGTCTGACGGCTATTTTCTGCACCTGCCCGTTGGATTTTGCTGCAAACCATGAACGAGAAGTGGTGTTGGTGTAATTTGGGAATCCAAATGTCCAGACTGAACCAAGTGGTTCGATAAAAACATTTTTGCTGTTAGTAATCAGTGTCCATTCGTCTTGAGGGGCGTTTAAGTTTAGCAGCACGGGGATTTCGCCAGTCGGTAGTCGCCTAGAAATGGTCTGGGCTACGCCTAGGTTTTGAAAAGCACTCGGAACAGCTGCAATAATCGGAACTTGACTAGCGCCAGCCCCAGCCTTTGGGCGTAACATGATCACAAATTCTGGATTGTTGAGTGGTAAACTCAAACGTGTGGCAAGATTGTAAGAGGTACAACTCTGGCATCCAGAAATGCTGATGGGATTGCCGCTTTCGGGGCTGAACAAGGAGGCGAACATTCCATTGCCGCCAACACCCAAGAGCGAATCGGTGCTGTCTAAAAAGGCTGGTGGTTGCCCATAAGAACTGGGTTCAATCAAGAAAAAATCACCTCGAGCGCTGACATTTAGGGTTGTTTGTGTTCCAATTGGGAACGTCGCGGCTCGAGCCACGGTTTCAAAATTAAGGGTCATCGGATTGGCTTGACCGAGGTTGACTTGATCGCAAGATACAATCAGTGCGGTTTTATCGCCTTTACCTTTAAGTGGGTTTGAGAGGGCTGTGGTGTTAGCAATCAGGGCTAAATCGTTGGTTCTTGCGCCAAATTCTTTAATCGTTGCGACTGAAATTCGGGCAACTCGAGAAGCTCGGGCTTGCACTGCGAACCAGTCGTTGGGGGCGCTAAATTGAAAGAAACGCTGGACTTGTTCGGCTGCACCAGCCGCATTTGCTTCGGTGCAACTTGTTTCGATACTCGAGCCTTCTATAAAAGTTGGGACGGCGGGAATATCTAAGGTCGTGGATAGTTGTGAAACAAAACCTTGTGGTGTGGCGGCGGTGATGATGATTGGTTCTTGGTAGGCATCCACAGCAGCATTAAAACGCAATAGTTTGATATTGGCTGGTGAATCTGGGCGGTAATTAAAAATAAAGTTCTCGCCAGGGTTTTTGGTGACAGTGCAGTCATCTGATTGTGGGCGAGCGACTGGTGCGTTACTGAAATTGATCGGATTGACACACGTTCCACGCAATTCTGCAATTGGATGGGTACTCGAGTAACGCACTTCCCAACTCAAGGTAAATGGGCTGTTGAGGATTTTGGCTTCAAAAGTCGTTTGGTTGCGGCTTGCCAGTGGTACGCCAGTGCGCTCGAGTAGAATTCCACCAGCCGACTCGAGAATCTGAACCGTGATGCTTTGACTGGTTTGGCTGCGTTCACCGTCTAGGTCTATAACTGTTAGTTTGACGGTATAAACGCCTGTCGAGAAGTAACGATGCGTTATTGGATTGGTATTGCTGGTGACGCTACTTGAACCATCGCCAAAATCCCACTCGATACGTTCAATGCTTGTCCCTTGTCCTTGCGAAGCGCTTGGGTCAAAAGTATAGGTAAAAGGGGCTTGACTTGGCTGGAATTGACTATTAAAACTGGCAATGGGCGGCGGATTATTGCGGTCAATGGTAATTTGTCGGACGTTGGTAACAATTTTTCGTCCAGTTTGCGGTTCTATGGCTTGGAACGCTACAAAGTAAATACCTTGTTTAACGGTCGTGGTATCCCAAGTAAAACTAAAGGGCGCGACAGAAAAACTTTTTAGCACAATTGGAATGTCTAAACTCTCAATGTTCAGAGCAATCAATTGCACCACGGCTGGCTTACCACTTTCTAAAGTGGCACTAAAATTTACAGAAGCATCGGTGATGACATCGGCTATGGGCGTATCTAAGCGCAACCGAATCTCCTCGAGCAATTCTAATTGGATTTCTAACTTACTGACCGTGCCGACACTGCCTTTAGTAGTGATGCTGCCGCAAGCATCACGTAACTCGAGGCTAGGCTTTATGGCAACGGTGCTACAGACTGTTAATCGAAGGTTGACTGCGGCGGGAACAATCAATTCGGGACTAAACTCATCTATTGGCACGTTGGTGTCGGCAACGCCACGCGGCGAATTCCCATCCAGCACTCGAGCCGTTAAAGTACAGGTCTGATTGATCGTGGCGACAATAAACAGTGTGTTGTTACTCAGGCATTTAACTTGAACTTTGGCAATTTCAGGCGCGATATCTATATTCCACCAACTAAAGTGGCTAACGGTGGCTTGCAGAGCCAGTCCAGTAGGACTCTGACTCGAGGCGATGACCGTTCCTAGACCTTCCTGAGTCCAAATCCCTGTTTTTTCGTTGAGCGACCAAAGCGGCACGCTGTCACCGATTTTGACGTTTGTACCGTTTGGGTGCTGACTGGCATAAAAAGGCATTTCTATTTGTGCGGTTTTACCGGGGGCAATCGCAACTTCTTGACCATTTTGACTTAATTCAAATTCAACTGTGCCGTAACTGACCAACGGCGTACTCGAGCCGCCTTGGGCAATTCCTTCAAAGCGCCCGGGAAACCCTCCAATATCATCAGTCATCACATTAACTGGGGTCATGCTAACCTGAATTTCGCCAGTCACGGCTTGCCCTTGGGCATTGACCAAGGCTGCCGTTGGTAATTCTAGGCGGACACCATCTTTAGCACTGGCTTGCCCGCCTTGTTCGACCCGAGGCAATGTACGGACGGGTTGGCGCTCGAGTAATTCGGCACGCACCACAAGCTCCTTGGTATTTTTTGGAAGGCTAACCACTTTGAATTGTTCGGCAAAACCAGTTTTACTGAGTTTTATGGTCAAGGTTTTTTCCAACTCGAGGTTAAGACTGGCTTTTCCACTTGCATTGGTGGTGGCATTCTGGCTCGAGTCCACGACACTTAAATTCACATCGGCTAATTGCTTGCCAAAAGTGCTTTGGATTTCAAATCGAACCAAGGCAGTAAGAAGCGGTGTTGGTGGTTCAATTGGTTTACCACAAGCCATCAGCAACGCGAGCAAACCCAGAATGCCAAACATATACGGTTTCATGTTTTTAGCATAAGAACCAAGCGTCTCAACAGCGTCTCAATTAAAATTTGAAAATTCTTGGGGCAGGGGAGAGGTCGCGTAAAACTCGAGCAAATTGCCTTTCCACTCGAGTTTTACATATACTTCGAGGGCATGAAGAAAAAGGCGTTTTTGTTTTGTGACTTTGGTAAAAGCCCTATTCCAAGCAAAATTGCCATAGGTGGCATCACCAATCATTGGTAAGCCTCGAGCCGCAGCCTGAACCCGTAATTGAT
>JAYWHB010000685.1:0-2347 GCA_043777915.1 Deinococcales bacterium | reverse complement strand
TCCAAATTCAACTTGTAAATCTCCAAATGGCAGTTGGTGCTTTGCACAAGGCACACTTGATGTCGAAAAATTGCTTTTGAGTATTCCCGGTTTTACCCCAGCCAACCAAAAGAGCAACGTAGATTTTATACGCAACGGTGGTTTTGAATTAGGTGGTTTTCAAGGCTGGAAAGCCACTGGAATCACCACCACCACAGCCTTTAGTGGAACAACCAGCATCCGAATGCAACCAATTGGCAAGCTGACCCAAAAAATAACAGGTTTATCACCGAACACAAGCTACCGTTTAACAGCTTGGGCAAAAGTGGATGCAAAATCAGATGCGGTCAGTTTTAGGGTCAAAGACTTTGGACGCAGTACAGTCAGTACAAGCACCACAACCCAGCACCAAGTTTTCAAACCAGTTAGTTTGGTCTTTACCACAGGTGCAAAAAACACATCAGCTGAACTGGTGATTGACAGAGATACATGGCTTTCCCTAGCCGATGCTTACGTTGACTCGGTTACTGTCACCCAAGTTTTTTAAGGGCTGGCTTGGTCTCGAGCATGGCTTTCCAAGTCGGTTCGTCGCGCCCAACTGCCAGTGCTTTGCCAACCCGAACCAAAGGCAAATGTAGCAAGCGCGGTTCGTCTTGGACTCGAGCCACCCAGCCATCTTCACTGAGTTTCAGGTACTCGAGACCAGCCGCTTGAAAGGCTTTTCCAGCCCTGTCAAGCACCAAATCCCAACCGAACTTATCTAAAAAGCGTTTCAATTCGCCAGCAGCAATAGGGCGATCATACAAATCCACCAGATGAATTTTTACTTTGCGTTCCTTAAAAAAACGCTCGGCAGCACGGGTTTCTTGGGATTTTTGAATGCCGAAAATTTGGGCTTCGATACTCATAACCGTGTTGTAATCACCATAAAGCGGACATCCGCGCCTTCAAATCCGGGGGTCTGAACGGCAACAAACACCGCCAAGTTATTGCCGAGCAAATGAGCGCTTCGCATTTCGTAACTTAAGGCACAGGCTCGAGATTTAGGCAAGGTCAACCCATCTTTTTGTAGAATTCTAGTTTTCCCAGCCGCACTTAACGTTAATTCTAAACGCGAAGCGATTTCGTCAGGGCAAGTTTTAGCAGCTTGTTTCTCGAAGCTGCTGTTTAACTCTAAGGTATAGGTGCGACCCGCATAAATAAATTCACTGCGTTGACCACTTAAATTTGGCGCAACTGGGGCAATGCCAATAAATTTTCCTTGATTGCCACTGGTAATTTTGTAACGGCTTAATAAACTCTGCACTGTGCTTTTAATCGCGGCTCGAGCTTGAGCGGTGCTGCTGTTCTCGAGTTCAATCATTTTTTCGGTTTGGGCAAGCAAGGTATTTTTTGCCACATCCACCACTTGAATTTGGGCATATGGATACCCAATGCCATCGGTCATGCCAAATTGCTCAAATGCCAAGTAACGCCCATCTTTGGAAAAACCAATGAATTCAAGGTTGGCAGCGTCTCCTGCTCGAACAAAAGAAAGAAGTAAAACAACAAATAATAAAATTCTTGACATGAGCCTAGGTTAGCATTTTTTAGAGTTCCATATCACCTAATGGGGTTTTTAAGCTGGCTTTTAAGCGTGGTGACGCAGCGTACTCTATTGGCAACTCGAGACCTAGTGTTTGCAACTTTGCGCTAACCAATTCTGGTTGTGGGTGATACCCTGTCAGTGTTAGCAGTTCTAAACCGCAATTCTCGAGACTACTGCTTGGATTGGGGCTGTGCCACTGAATTAAAGTTGGAACTAAGCCACCACTTGGTAAATGCCCATCGGCTGGAATCGTAATCTGCCACGAATATGCGCCTCGAGTCACACTGGTGATGATGCCATCAAGGTTTTTCATCTCATTCAGATTCTCACAACGTGCTACCCAATGAATCAAACGCGGTTCTAAAATCGGTTTGTCGAGTTCAAACCATCTGGCTCGAGACGGCGCGGGCGCATCTGGGTCAATCGCAATAATCTCGAGGTAGGTGCCTGCACCAAGTTTTGCCAGTAGATTATGTGTTCCCATCATGGCGTGCTTACCGCCAGTTTGAGCTTTTATGCCAGTCCGTTCTTCAAACCACGCTGCACCGATTTCTAAACTTGGCGCAGCAATCACCAGATGGTCTAAAGTCATCCAATCCCCTCGAGCCAAGCCGCAAAATCTTTTTTCCCGCGAGCGTATAACACAGGGCGTTTTTCTTGCTTGGTCAGTTTTTTCTTATTTCGCAATTCGGCTGGTTTCTCGTCTTGCTCGAGGTCGGGGACCAATGCCCAATTGGTGTTCATCGGTTGAAAATTCTTGCTTTCGGCAGTGGCTAAAAA
>JAYWHB010000684.1:0-18387 GCA_043777915.1 Deinococcales bacterium | reverse complement strand
TCATGGCAAAAATAATCGCTGTAGACGACTCAATGGCAGACCTTAAGTTCGCCGAA
Organism: Deinococcales bacterium; assembly: GCA_043777915.1. Lineage (GTDB taxonomy): Bacteria > Deinococcota > Deinococci > Deinococcales > JAAFIG01 > JAAFIG01. Next base: position 18,331 of record JAYWHB010000684.1, on the reverse strand, counting down.
TCAATTCTGGTAGGTGCGGCTCACCGGGTAGCCATGTGCATCAATGGCGAAGGTGTAGAAGCCTTGATTGAACAAGAAAAACCAGATTTAATTTTACTCGATGTGGTCATGCCGCAACGCAATGGCTATGAAATTCTGCGTAAATTACGCCGTGACCCAAGCAGTAGAGATATTCCAGTCTGTATCATCTCGAGTAAGGACCAACCGACCGATATTGAATGGGGCAAACGCCAAGGGGCAACCGATTACTTACCAAAGCCCTACACCGCCGATGCGCTGCTGAATATGGTGGCGCGTTTAACGGCTTCTTAAGGAAATTATGATCTCGAGTCAACGTGCGTGCGTAGTTCAATTTGGACAGTTTAGGGTTGGTATTGCTGGGGCGTATACCCGTCAAGTCTACAGCCTGACCGATTTACGACGTGCGCCACGAACCGCCAGCGCCTTACTTGGACTGTTTGCTTTGCGGTCACAGGTTATTCCGATTGTGGCACTCGAGCCTTTGCTAAAATTACCGATTCCCAAGCACGAATTTGCAGTCCAACTCGAGTTTGAAGCCAAAAATTTTGGGATTGGCATAGATGCTGCCCTAGGATTTGTGGTTTTTGAAGCGGTTGCTACCACCATAGACCCAATTCTCGAGCCAATCTGCCAAGGTGGAATGCGTTACGCGGGCGAAGTTATTCCGATGCTCTCATTGCCTAAAATTCTGGATCAGTTGTCTATGGTTTTTGCACCCCAGTCAAGTCAGGTTGTTTTTACAGTTCCGACAACGGTCAATCGGGTTTTATCATGAGTTTGGTTCTTAACACAGGAGGTTGCCTAATGAAGCTACCACAGGGAGGTTCGCCGATGAACCCATCACAGGAGGTCTGCCAATGAACGCGACCAAGAAACCCAAGTTTTCGTTGTTCGGTTCTCGTAAAAAAACCGATTCGCCTAGCTCGAGTGTGACCTCTATCGAGTTTGAAACTGTTGCCACAACAGGCTCGTCTGCATTTGCGCCTCGCGGCGGGTTTTTGGTTTCCACCCGCCTACTATTTTTGGTCTTGTCGTTGATGATTCCTTTGAGTATTGTGACCTTTTTACTTTTGAATCAACAACAACAACAAATCAATTCTGCTTTACGTGAACGTGGTGGTGCAGTCTATCTGCGCGATTTGGGTAAGTTACTTCAATTTTTTTCAGAACACCGAAATTTAGCGGCTCAAGTTCGCCCTAATAATTCCGCTGAAGTTAAAGCTCAACTAAAAGCGGAAGATGAACGTTTAGATAAAAAAGTGGCGGAGGTCTTTGCGGCAACAGATGCAAGTAATAATCTTGTAGGCGCAAAGTTAAAAAGTAAAGAAAGCTATGAACGGGTGAAAGCAAGTTGGACCACTATTGAAGAAAATGGCGGGTCAAATACTGCCGAAGTCAATTTTGGGGCGCATAATCGTTTAATTCGCACCGAGATGTTTGATTTGATCCGAATTGTTGCCAATAATTCAGACCTTGTGCTTGACCCGTCGCTGGATACGCTTTACACAGTGGATTTAACTGTGAACAAATTGCCAACTATTTTAGATGACCTTGGTCAAATTTCTGGGTTTGGCGTGGGTATCCTTACCCGTAAGCGGATTGTTGAAGATGAAAAATTTCGTTTGAACGCCATTTTATCTCGAGTGCGGACGGTTTTAACCGAAGCCGAACGCTCGGCATCGTTTGCTGCCGATGCCAACCCTAAAGAACTTCGGCAATTTTTCTTACAAACTGGTGGTTTTAACCGTGCGGCGACAGCAACTTTAGACGATGTGGTCGAACGCACCTTTATTCAAGAAGCTGGGGGTCTTTCGGAAGGGGTCAATAATCCAATTGTTGGCTATCCTGTGGCTAATTTTGTTTCGGGTATGAACCGTTTACTGACCAATTATTACAGTTTGTACGACAATGCTTTGGCAAAGCTGAACGAATTGCTTGACCAACGGGTTCGTGCTTTGCAAAATACCCAGCGTTTGGTTTTGATTGGTTTGTTGGTCTTGTTGGTGTTGTTTTTGCTTTTCGCTTTTTTTACAGCCCGTTCGATTACCAGACCGCTTTCAGAAATGGTAGGGGTTGCCGAGAAGTTTGGTTCTGGCGATTTATCGCAAACCATGGCGGTGCGGTCTCGAGACGAAATCGGTCAGTTGGGTATGGCTTTTAACAATTCGGTCTTGCAGCTTCGTGATTTCGTGGATGGTCAACGTGATGAAGCGGTGCGCTCGAGACAACTCCAAGATAACATTGGCGAATTCTTAAACGTAGCGATGGATATTTCGGGTGGAGATTTTACCAAAAAAGGGAAAGTCTCCGAAGATGTACTTGGTAACGTGATTGACGCGATTAACCTGATGACCGAAGAAGTTGGCTACTTACTTAAAGATGTTCAAGCTACCACCGAACAAGTCAACTCAGGTGCAAGAGAACTGACCCACGCCAGCCGCAACATTGTACAAGGTGCGGTTAGCCAAGAAGAAATCGCTCAACAAGCTCAAAGCCAAGCGCTTGAAGTCAGCCAGCAATTCGAGGAATTAACAGGCACTGCCTCGGACACCGCCGTGATCGCGCAGCGCACCTTAGATGCCAGCCGTGAAGGTCAGCAAGCTGTGCAAGAAACCTTGGCGGGTATGAACTCGATTCGTCGTGAAGTGGGTAATATTTCTAAATCGGTTAAAAGCCTTTCAGACCGTTCGCTCGAGATTCAAGAAATCGTGGATACGATTTCTGGTATTGCGGCGCAAACCAACCTTCTTTCCTTAAATGCTGCGATTGAAGCTTCCGGCGCTGGTGAGGCTGGCGCTCGCTTTGCGATTGTGGCAGACGAGGTGCGGCGCTTGGCAGAAGACTCGGCAAAATCTACCAGCCGCGTGGCGGGCTTAATCAAGAGTATTCAAACCGAAATTCAGGGCTTGGTGGTCGGTATTGAAGACGGTACAAAAGAAGTGGAGTCTGGCTATAAAATCGCCTCGCAAGCAGGTAATCAGTTAGAACAAATCGCACAACTGGCGCAACAATCTTCAGATTTTGCCAACCGTATTTCCGAGGTGACACGTAACCAAGTGAGTCGTGTACAGAACGTAACTCAAGCCGTTCAGACGATTGCAGCCACCGCTCAATCAGCCCGTGAGCAGAGCCAAAGTGGTCAAAATAATGCCGAGCAATTGCGTCAATTGGCACAAAATTTATCGGCAAACTTAGAGCGTTTCCGCTTGCCAGCCTAAGCCAAGAAAGGAGGGTGAATCATGAGCCAAGTTAGAAAATCTTTATTTCAACCTAAGCCCCAAGTGACCCTTGAGCCATTACAAACGCTAGAATCGGCTGGTCTGCCGATGCGTACCAGTTTGCTGACCAATTTACGTTTTACTTGGAAACTGGTTTTGATTGTTTTGGCTTTGGTTTTGTCCACCGCAATTGTGACTTTTGCTGCTTTGGGTGGTTTGCGCTCATTACAGTCAGCACTAAGCAACAGCTATGAGTACGCCCTTAATCCGACTAAAGCTCTCGCCAATTCACAATTGGCGTATGCCGACGCACAGCGCTTTCTCGAGTTGCTGAACCGCAACACCTTAAATGCCGAAACACGCCAACAATATGTTTACGATGCCCAAGGCGCACTCGAGTTAGGCGAAGCGATTTTTAATCTCTACACCTCTCAGTATGCACTGAGTATTCGCCCTAATTCTGCTGCCAGCCTTGGCTCGAGAAATGCGGCTTTGCTGACTTCAGAAAAAGCAGCTGTGGCACGTATTCAAGAATTGGTAGACCAAAACAAAAAAGAAACCACCGATTACTTTGTGATTGCCAGCACCCAAGCGCCAACGGCTGCAATTTCAGAACGTGCGATTATCTCACTTGACAGTTTGCGCGGTAGTTTACAAACCCTTGCCGACATCAACGATAACATCGCCACGACCCAACGCGAAGTGGCAACTCAAAATGCCGAACAAACCCAACGGCTGATTTTTATTGCCCTTGGAGTCGGGCTTCTGGTTGGTATTATTTTGGCGTTCTTGGTCGCCCGCTCAACGGCTGTTCGTATGGCAAACCTTGAACGCGGCGCTCAGAGCCTCCGCAGTGGTAATTTAGATATGCGGATTGCTGTTTCGGGACGTGATGAAATTGGTTCAGTGGCGAACACCTTAAACGCCTCGATTTTACAGTTAAAGGGCTTACTTGGCGAACAAGACTCGGAGCGCCAACGCGGTCTTAAATTACAAGAAAATGTTTCGGAATTCTTAAATGTCGCCATGGACATTGCGGGTGGAGATTTAACCAAAAAAGGTGCAGTCACCGACGATGTGTTAGGAAACGTGGTAGATGCTATTAACATCATGACCGACGAATTCGGGGTGCTGCTTGGCAATGTCCGTTCAGCTGCCGAACGTGTATCTTTGAGCGCCAATTCAATGACCCAGACCAGTCAAGGGATTCTCGAGAATGCCCAATCGCAAGCCAGTCTTGCCCAAGGCGCTCAGAACCAAACCAACTTGGTGGCAGAAGCAATGCAATCGCTTGCCATGACTGCCGATAAAGGCGCGACTGCGGCGCAATTTACATTAGAAGCCTCGAGTGCTGGGACTTTAGCCGTGACCCAAACGCGTGAGCAATTGGTGCAAATTCGCGCCCGAATGCTCGAGATGACCCAAGGAATGCAGGGTTTAGCGCGACGTTCCGACGAGATTAACGAAGTGGTGCGTACCATTTCTCGCTTTGCTTCTCAGACCAATCTTCTCGCCTTGGGTGCTTCGCTCGAAGCCGCAGGTGCTGGTACAGCCGGAGCGCGTTTCGGGGCGGTAGCCAACGCGGTACGTTCCCTAGCCGATGATTCGGCAAAAGCCGCCAGTCGCATCACAGCCATCGTTAAAGATGTACAAAGCGAAATTCAAAGCCTCTCGACTCGAGCCGTTAGTGGGGCAGAACAAGTGCAAATTGGTACACAAGTGGCAGCCCAAGCCAGTGAGCGCTTGGAACGCATTTCTGACCTTGCCCAACAATCGGCGCAAGTGGCTTTAGACATCGCTAGTTTGGCAACCGAACAAGCCGAATCGGTCGAAACGGTGCGTGAAAATGTAACCCGAATTGTAAAAACTGCTCAAGTGACCGAAAATAACACCCGTCAGGGTGGTGTGGCAGCAGGCGAGTTACAAACCCTGTCACAATCCTTATCTCAAAGCCTCGAGCGCTTCCGCTTACCCGCCTAAATCATGACAGCCACCCGCCCCCAAGATTTAATCGAAAGTTTCTTGACCGAAGCCTGGGAAACCACTGGCGAACTCGAGTCTGCCCCGTTTTTGATGGTTCATCCAGATGGGATGCGCCGCCTTGTGGTGGCTTCGCACCGCTTAAAAGGCAGTGCTGGTCTGTACCAATACGGTGAGGTCTCGAGCTTGGCTGGACTGCTTGAACGTGTTTTTGAAAGCGCCCATTTATTTGCTGCCGATGAACGCCGACTCGCCCTCGATTTTTCGGCACAAGTCACCGCCGTGCTGTCCGAAGCCTTAGAACGAATTCAAACCACAGGCGACGAAGGCGAACCGGGTTTAGCCCTTGCAGCTTTGGGTGGCGGCGACTTGCTGCAACGTTTACTGGTCAAAAACCCAACTCATTTTAAGCGCTCTCAAGCTCAAATGGGTGCAAGTATGGGCTTTATTGATGAACTCGAGCCAGACTTAGAAGCGGTGCTGGCAGGAGTTGAATTTGAAGAGCCTGTGGTCAAAGTCAGTTCAGAGCCTGTAGCAAAAGTCAGTTCCGCCGAGCAAGTCGTGAATGATTTACGCCATTATTTTCGTCATCAACCCGAAGTTTGGGAATACTTTGCCCCAGAAGTTCTCGAGAACCTAGAATTGGTCGCCCACGGTTTAGAAACCTTGGATACCAAAGCCCCCAAAGCCTCCTTAGATGAGATGTTTCGTGGTTTTCACACCGTCAAAGGCGCAAGTTATTCGGTCGGTTGCGACCCTCTTGGTAAACTTGCCCACCGTCTCGAGGATGCACTGGTCTTGGTACGAGATGGCAATACCGAGTGGAGTGACCAATTTGGCAACGCTGTTGCCCAAGGCATAGATGCTTTATCGAGAATGATTGCCACTGCCGAAGGACGCGAAGTCGCTTTATTTGGCGCACTCGAAGGCACCCATCAAGCCCTTGATTTAATCCTTGGGGTACAAGAACAGGTCTTGACTACTGCCCCACAAATACAACTGACCCCAGTCACCCCAGCCCCCGTTCAAACCGATGCCCCGACTGCCAATGTGACCTTACGGGTTGGTTTGAACCGTCTGGAACGGGTACTTAATTTGTCGGGTGAGGTGCTTTTAACCCGCGCTCGTTTTGATAATTTTTCTCGTCGAATCGAAGAACTGAACGAACTCTTGGCAGGTAGTCGAGTGCGTTTAGAAAAAACCAGTGCCGATATTACCGAACGCTTTGGCAATCCTAAATTCATGGCAGACAGCCCCGAACCAGAAACCGATACCCAGACCGAAGCCCCGAGCCAGTTAATTGAAGATGTGCGAGCCATGTTTTCCGAACTTGAATTTGACCGCTACGACGACACCAGTTTAATTGCCCGTGGTGTTGCCGAACTAACCGCCGACATTTCTGAGCTTCAACTTGAACTCGAGGAAATTGGCAGAGGCTTTAAGCGCGAAACCCAAGACTTTGAAAAACTGACCCGTTCGTTGCGGCTCGAGGCTGGGCGTTTGCGGTTAGTGCCACTTTCTAGGTTGTACCAGCGTTTACGGCGACAAGTGCGAACCACTGCCGAAGCGGTTAGTAAAATGGTTAAGCTAGAACTGACTGGTGAAAATGTTGAAATTGATAATTTGGTCTTAGAAAACTTGGTAGACCCATTTACCCATTTGGTCAATAATGCTGTAATTCACGGCATCGAAGCCCCTGATGTGCGCCGTCGTTCAGGCAAGCAAGCAGAGGGTGTCTTAAAAATCACGGCGATGCGGCGCGGGGCAAATCTGGTTCTCGAGGTACAAGACGATGGGGCGGGCATAGATTTACAGGCAGTCCGTCGCCGTGCGGTTGAACGCGGCTTAAAAAGCCAAGATGAAGTCAACACCATGACCGATGAAATGGCAGCCGAACTGATTTTCTTACCCGGTTTAAGCACTGCCAAAAGCGTCACTGACCGTGCGGGGCGAGGGGTCGGTATGGATGTGGTTGCCAACAACATCCGCCGCTTAAAAGGTGCAGTCAGTATCCAAACCGAAAATGGCTTTGGTACGCGCTTTAGTTTGCGTATCCCAGCCAATTTAATTGTTTCCGATATTCTTGGAATTCAAGTTTCCGGCGAGCATTTTGCTGTTCCTGCCGAAACTGTTCGGGCGTTACGCAGCTTGGACTTACGCGATATTGTACAAACTACCCTGCCAGATGGCAGTTTTGAGCGCCAATTTGTATTACAAGGTGAGAGTTTTATTCTGAGCCACCTCGCTGATATTCTCGAGTTGCCACGCAGTATCAACGACACCAAACGGATTGTGGTGATGATTCTTGAATCCGAAGTCGGACGTGTCGCCTACGAAGTGGATGCGATGATTGGACTCGAGCAAGCTGTGGTGCGGCAACTTGATGCCCCATTTGACCAGATTGCCCATTTATCTGGTGCTTCGGTCAGTGCCGAAGGTGAAGTAATTTTAATGCTTGACCCAAACGGACTTGCCAAACTCGAGCGAGGCGAAATCCAAGCCCCAAGCACAGTTGCCGCCAAGCGGCGTACCCGAATGCTACTGGTGGACGATTCCTTATCGGTGCGTAAAGTCGTTTCTGGGTTACTAACCCGTATGGGTTGTGATGTCACCACCGCCGCCGACGGCGAAGAGGCATTAAACTTCATGACCAGCGAAGCCGAATTTGATGCAATCATCACCGACCTCGAGATGCCACGCAAAAGCGGCTTTGAATTGCTCGACGAACTGCGCCGCCGTCCAGCCTTTGCTAAACTACCCGTCGCCATGCTTACCACCCGCGCTTCGGATAAACACCGTGAATTTGCCCTAGCCTTGGGTGTCTCTGAGTATTTTTCTAAACCGATTGATGAAACCCGACTGGAGCGCTTTTTAACTCGAGTTCGTTCTGAGGTGGTAAGCGCATGAAAGCCATGATTGTCAGCGCCGACCAAAACCGAGTGCGGAGTCTCGAGTCACCATTGCGGATGAACGATTTTGATGTTGAAATTGCCCCAACTGCAATGCACGCTGCCAGCATCTTAGAGCGTTCTCAACCCGATGTGATTGTGTCAGAGTGCGAGCTTTCTGATATGTCTGGCTGCGACTTGCACGAAATTGTGCGTGGCGACCCAAGTCTGGTGACGACTGGTTTTATTTTACTGGCTGCCGAAAAACCAGCCGAATTTGAAATGCGAAAACACGATCTTGTGATGAACCCAAATTCCAACCCCAACGACATCGCCCTAATTGCTAAACGCCTTGTTCAAGAAGTTCTGAATCAAGTTCATTCCGAAGTTCGTGCCAGTCAAGAACGCGCCCCAAGCATTGGCGGCTCGTTAGATGATGCCGATTTACTTAATCTGGTGCAGTGGTTAGCCAAGTCCAACAGCACCGGAAAACTCTTAATCCATATGGATGGGGCATACGGCGGGATTTATTTTTCACAAGGCAGACCGACCCATGCCGAGTACAATGGACGCATCGGCGAAGAAGCCGTGATTCGGCTCTTTGGACAAGCCAGCCATGCTGTACAAGGACACTTTTCATTTGAGAAACTCGAGCCAGACGCACTTGACCTGCAAACCCGAACCATCCGCAAATCCCTATTTCAACTGTTAATGGAACTGGCGAACTTTGAAAGTGTCACCCGATAAAGTTATGGCAATAACGCACCAATAAAGTTATGGAAGTAACGCATCATAGGAGTTACAAAAAATGAAAATCCTGATTGTAGATGACTCAGTAAGTGTCCGTAAAGCCCTCGAGCGCCTGTTATCACCCCGCCAGTACAGTGTTTTAAGCGCCTCGAGTGCCGAACATGCCATGGAACTGATTGCCAATGATGTGCCGAACTTAATCATTGCTGATGTGGTCATGCCAAACATGAACGGATTTGAATTAACCGCCCGCTTGAAAAGTTTGGATCGTTTCCGCAATGTTCCGATTTTGTTAATTAGTGGCATTGTCGATTCGGCTGTGACTGCCCAAGCCAAAGAAGCTGGCGCAGAGGGTGTGGTTTCTAAACCATTCACCCCAGAAGACCTGTTCCCACGGATAGACGCAGCCCTCGCCAAAAGCGGACAAGCAGCACAGGAGCGCACCGAAGCTCAGCCAGTCGAAGTCCAACTGACTGTTCCAGTCGTGGTTATTCCTGAAGTTCGCGCCCCAAGCACTGGACATGGTGTGGATTTCACCTCGCACCTTGCGCCATTCCTCGAGAAGCCAGAAGTCGAAACGGTGCTGATTGTTGCCACCACCGTAGATGCCAGTGTCCTTGCCGAACACGGCAAGCCCCTTGATGAGGCACCCTTGGTTGGTACATATGTGCGAACCCTAACCAGTATTTCTAATGGCTTAGGGATTAACTTAGGTGGGGTTGACTTACACAGCTTCTCGCTCGAGTATCAAGGCAAGAGTTTACTCGTCAGCCGAATCAACGACACCAGCGCTCTTGCTTTAATCGTGACCGCGCCAAGTGTGCCAAGCACGGTGCGTTACCTTGCTTCAAGGCAAATGCCAAGTTTGCAACAAGCCTTTGCTTAGAGGCGAAAGGCAAAAGTCAAAAGGCAAAAGAACAACCAAGTCTATTGCTCGAGGGTAATTTGTCCGTCAACGCCATCTAACCCTCACCCAACTCGCTTCTTGACCCCTACAACAGCACCTTCGGGCTTGGGTCGCTTGAAGCTCGTTACCCTCATCCCGCCAAACAGCGCGGGAGAGGGTTGTTCGGTTTGTGTTGTAGTCAAATAGAGGACAAAACAGGTCAAAAACATAGCTCCAAGCAGGTTTTTCAAGGTATATAAAAGTCAAAACCACTCACTAACCCTCCCCAAGCGAAGCGTGGTTTGGGGGAGGGTGGCGAGCCTAAGCGAGTCGGGTGAGGGGCTGACTGAATGTGATTCTATATGTACTGAAAGACTTTGGGTCTTAGCCTGATGCTTATGGGTGAACCTCCGTGTTCGCCCCGTTTTTCCATCCATGCACTTCTGTGGAAAATTCAAAAAATCAAGACCTTTCAGAGGCTAGTGCGTTTTGCCTGTTTGCGGCATGGTGTGATTTGCCTGATAGAATGCACCATGCAAGAAATTTATACTTTTTTAGGTCAATCCACCAACGCCATGCTCAGCGACATCGAAAAACTGGTACGGCTCGAGTCACCGTCTAAGGATGCAGCCGCTATCAACAAAGTCCAAGACCAAATAGAAGCCATGCTCGAGCAGTACGGCACAGTCAAGCGCCATAGCCACGAACTGGGCGATATTCTGCATATTCAAATCCTCGGAATCTCGAGTGACCGAGTGTTGTTAATGGGACACGCCGATACGGTTTACCCACATGGCACTTGGAAAGACAATTGGCGAGTCGAAGGCGATAAAGTTTTTGCCCCGGGTAGTTATGACATGAAAGCTGGGATAGTCCAAGCAATCTGGGCATTAAAAGCCATTTTTGAAAACGGGCAACGCCCGAGTTGCACTGTGGATTTTCTGGTCACACCAGACGAAGAAATTGCCAGTCATGCTGGGCGACCCTATATCGAAGGGCTGGCGACTGGCGCAAAAGCGGTGCTGGTTCTCGAGCCACCGCACCTTAACGGCGACCTCAAAGTAGCGCGTAAAGGTGTGGGCGGCTACCGAGTTTTTATCAGGGGTAAAGCCGCTCACCAAGGCACAGAACCCGAAAACGGACGCAACGCCCTTGTCAGCACCGCCTATTTAATTGCCGAGGTGATTAAACTCCAAGATTTAGCTAAAGGCACAACCCTAGGACCGAACGTGATCAAAGGCGGCAGTGCCATGAATGTTGTCTGTGATGAAGTGTACCTAGAAATAGACATTCGTGTTTGGACAAGTGAAGAAGCCTTAAGGGTAGATGAAGCGATTCGTAAAATCCAACCACTAGAAGGCACAACTTACGAAATCCTGGATGGACTCAACCGCCCAGCCATGGAACCCTCTGATGGTACTTGGGTCTTACTCGAGAAAGCCCAGAAAATCGCCAATGCTCTAGGCTTTAACCCCGGGGCGGCTCGAGTCGGTGGCGGTTCGGATGGCAACTTTACCGCAAGGCTTGCACCAACCATAGACGGCTTTGGTGCATTCGGCGCTAATGCCCATCAAAAAGAACTCGAGTATATTGACATTCCAAGCCTCGCGCCACGGGCTGCACTGATTGCGGGGATGTTGTTAGAGATTTAGCTCATTCCTTTGAATACGTCATCTCGAGGGGAATGACCCATTCGTTAAATTCGGTGTCGGTTACAAAGCCTAGTTTTAAGGCAGCTTCACGCAAAGATAAACCTTCTTTGTGAGCTTTTTTGGCAATCGCAGCTGCTTTGTCGTAGCCAATATGACGGTTTAAGGCGGTCACTTGCATCAGGTTTGTACCTAGGTTTTGGGCAATTCGCTCAAGATTCGGTTCGATTCCAACCGCACAGTTGTCATTAAAAGAAGCACAAGCATCGCCCAGCAGGGCAATACTTTCAATCACGTTATGCACCATCACGGGCTTAAAAACATTGAGTTGAAAATTGCCTTGTGAACCCGCAAAAGCCACGGTTGCATCATTGCCAAAAATTTGTGCCACAACCATCGTCATAGCTTCGGATTGGGTTGGGTTGACTTTACCGGGCATGATGCTCGAGCCGGGTTCATTTTCTGGAATGTCAATTTCGCCAATGCCGTTGCGAGGTCCACTGGCTAACCAACGGACATCATTTGCCATTTTCATTAAAGCGCCAGCCAGTGTCCTTAAACTGCTCGAGGTGGTCACCAGCGCGTCGTGCGCCGCAAGAGCGGCAAATTTATTGAGGGCAGAAGTAAATGGTAAACCTGTAATTTCTGCCATTTTCTGCGCCGCTAAAGCACCAAATTTTGGATGGGCATTTAAGCCCGTACCGACGGCAGTTCCACCAATTGCCAGTTCAAATAAACCTTTTTCGGCATGACACACCTGATCTAAACAAAAATCTATTTGCGCCACCCAAGCACCAATTTCTTGCCCTAGGGTAATCGGGGTGGCATCTTGCAGGTGGGTGCGTCCGACCTTCACAATACTCGAGAATTCAAGGGCTTTACGGTGTAGTGTCTCACGCAATAGCAAAACATTTGGATAAAGTTGGCGGTGCAGTTCTTCAACCACCGCAATGTGCATCGCCGTTGGAAAAGTATCATTGCTGCTCTGCCCACGGTTTACATGGTCGTTTGGGTGAACTGGTTTTTTACTGCCCAATTCGCCGCCAGCTAAGGCAATAGCGCGGTTGGAAATCACTTCGTTGGCGTTCATGTTGCTTTGCGTTCCAGAACCCGTTTGCCAAACCACCAAGGGAAAATGGTCATCGAGCTTACCAGTAATCACTTCATCGGCGGCTCGAGCAATCAAATCTGCCACATCCTGCGGCAGTTGCCCCAATTCGGCATTGGCAAGGGCAGCCGCTTTTTTCAGCACCCCAAGGGCGCGAATAATTGCTCTGCCCCAAATAAAACGGTCACGTCCAATGGGGAAATTCTGAATGCTACGTTGGGTTTGAGCGCCCCAGTAACGGCTGTTTTCTACCTCGAGAGCGCCCATCGTGTCGGTTTCGGTACGGGTGACGACATCGGTTTCAATACGGGTTGACATGGGCGTATTTTATCACTGCTTGAGAAGGGTCATTTGCGCGTGTTTTTCCGTAAACCAATTCCAACTCGAGCCAAAAACAATAACGAAATCAGATGCAGTCCCCAAGCCCAGAAAGCAGGCAGAATTGGTTGCCACTCGAGCTTGGTTTGTGGGGTCATGGTACGAACCCAGACCAGAAAAGCATCGCCTATCGGTAATGCACCAAATAAGTAAGCCCGTTGTCCAAAAAAGGCAGTTGCCAAACCACCTGTTTCTACAAAACCATTCAGCACCTTAGCCGTTTGTAAGTCATTCATGGCAATCGCTGCGCCCATGCCAACAATGATGCTGGGTCCGCTAAACCCGAGAATAATTGGTCCTGAATCCACATCACCGTTGCCCGAACTGCCACGGGGGTACTCGAGAATGGCTGGAATACCAAGAGGCGTGGCAAAAAAGTGTTCTCGCAAGGCTTCATATTGGGTTTTAGCAAAGGCAGGGTCAGCGTGTGCTAAGGCAAGAATCATCATTGCTAGGCTGCTGCCTCGACTGGTTTCATCGGTTTTCCCACTGAGGTAATCGCTGCGATGCGCTAAGGTACGAAGCGGCGGCTCGAGAAGGGGTTTGACTTTTTGTACCCAATTTTGAATCGTGTTTTTGAACTTAGGTTTTAGAATTTGGTCATGAATGCCAAGTGCGCCTATTGCAATGGCGTTATCGGCTGCCCAAGCCAAGTATGTGTAGGATTGCAAAAACGGGGCTTGGCTTTGCTCGAATTCCGTCGCAAGTGCCTGACAACCACGCTCAAAACGTTCAAGTAAAGCCTGATTGGTTTTTGAGACACCAATGGCACGAATGGTTTGTCCTTGAAGGTACAGCAACCAACCATTGTAAAACGCGCCATACGGTGGTTTAAGTTCTATCGGAAAAATGCTTGAACCAGCTTTCGACTCGAGTTGCGTGATGGATTCCAGTGCATTCTGAATTAACCAAGGTCGTTCAGGATGAGTTTCCTCGAGTTGGGCTGCCAATTGTGCATTTGCCAGTCCGTATAGCACCCATGAGAAGAAAAATCCTTCTGGAAAAATCCGTTGCATTTCCTCAGCCGTGCCAGTTTTTAATTTAGCGCTTAAGAACCGCAATTGCGCCAAAGACGTTTCTGAATTTGTCACAGGCAGATAAGCTCGAGCATTCCAAATCAGCAACACTATACAAAACAAAGCTGCCCAAAACCACATAATAATTCTTTTCATCAGAACAAAAACCTATTCCTGTCTCGAGCCACATTCATTTTAGAAGTTGTTTGACCACTTCCACACCAATTTGTACTGTCTCCTCGAGCAAGGCAGGATTGACTTTAGAATCAGATGGCAAATGATAATTAGGTTCAAAGCCACGCCAGAAAAACACGGCTGGCACGCCTTCGCTCAGGAAACTGGCATGGTCAGAACCCGCAAAATCATTAAACTGACCAATTTGTGGATACAAACCACGAATAAGATTGACCAATGAACTCGAGCCGCCAACCGACAGGTTATTATTGACCGCAATCATATCAAAATTGAGCATCGCTTTTAGACCATCTAAAGTGCTGGTAGGCATGGCTTGGACAAAGGCATTCGAGCCAATTAAACCATCCTCTTCGGCATCAAACGAAACAAAATAAATTTGTTGGCGCAGTTCTGGGGCTAAACGCCGTGCCATCTCGAGAATTGCGGCTGTGCCACTGGCGTTGTCATTTGCACCTGGGCTGCCGGGGACACTATCAAAATGCGCCCCAAGAACCAGTTTGGGGTTTTGGTCAGAAAATTTAGCCACCACATTACGCCCAATGGCTTCGGTGCGTTGGACATTGGAAATAAGTCTGATTTTGAGAATACTTTTTTTAGCTTGCTCGAGCAGAGTAGCACCAATTGTTCCAGAAACCGCCAGCATTGGAATATCGAATTCGCCCAGTAAATTGGCGCTTAAACGACCAGAAACACTATTGACCAGCACCACCCCAACTGCCCCAGAATTTAGTGCAGCCCTTGCTTTCTCGAGAAAAGTAATCCCGCCGCGTTTGACCAGCGCAATTCGGGTTCTTAAATCTAAGCCCTTATAATCGGCTTGCGAACCAAAATTGGGAATCACAACCGCTAGGGCTTCAATATCGCTGATTTTAGCAGAGTACAAAGTATCGGCTTCAAAGCGCTTACCCGCAACTGTGATACTCGAGCCAAGGTCGCGCACTCGCTCAAAAATAAAGGTTTCGACTTTCGCATCTGCTCCAATTTTTTTGTACTCTGCTACTAGGTAATTGGCGGCATTCTCCAAGTTTTTACTGCCCGAAACTCGAGCGCCAAAATTCACCAATTGTTGTACATCTTGGTTGGCATCGTTTTGTACCGAAAATGCCAGCGCTGCACTGCAAAATAAACCAAGCCACCAGAGTTTCATACCAAGTAGGTTACTGTAAAATCATGACAACTTGATTCTATGTTGCCTTATTTATCTAAGAGACTGTTATACTGTTCCTATCCGGAGGTACACAATATGGCTGTTCGCACATTAGGCATGATTCTGGCTGGTGGTCAAGGCTCGAGGCTGTCCCCACTGACTTCTAAACGTTCCAAACCTGCTGTGCCATTTGGTGCAAAGTACCGCATTATAGACTTTGCGATTAACAATTTCATCAACTCAGAGATTTATAGTATTTACGTTTTAACCCAGTATAAAGCCCAGTCCTTAACCGAACATATTCAACGTGGTTGGCGTTTTGGTTCGTTTTTAGCTGATTACTTTATTACTCTTGTTCCAGCCCAACAATACCGTTTTGAAGAACTCGGCGCGGTTTGGTATCGTGGTACAGCCGATGCGATTTGGCAGAACATGCACTTAATCGAGAACCACAAAGCCGATTGCATTGCTATTTTTTCGGGCGATCATATCTACAAAATGAACGTAGACCACATGATCGAAGAACACCTTGATTCCAGAGCCGATGTCAGCATTGCTGCCTTTCCAGTGCCAGTTGAAGAAGCCAGCCGTTTTGGTGTGCTTGGTGTGGATGACCGCAGTCGCATTACTGAATTTCAAGAAAAACCAAAAAACCCGTTTACAATGCCCGGAAAGCCCGACATGGCACTTGCCAGTATGGGCAATTATATTTTTAGTCGCAAAGCCTTAGAGGATTTACTCGATTTAGATGCCCGCGATGACAACTCGAGCAAGGATTTTGGTAAGGATGTGCTGCCAAGGGCTTTACGCGACGGGTATCATTTGCACGCTTATGATTTTTTTAAGAATCCAATTCCGGGTACAGACCGCCCAAATACTTACTGGAAAGATGTCGGGACGCTTGATGCTTACCATGAAGCCAGTATGGAACTGATTTCAGTCAATCCAGAATTTGATTTGTACAACCCCGAATGGCCCTTACGCACCGTCAATGCCGATAGCCCACCCGCTAAGTTTGTGCATGAATCGGGAAACCGCACTGGTCAAGCCTTAAATAGTCTTGTTGCGGGTGGCGTGATTATCTCTGGTGGGACAGTGCGCGATTCGGTCTTGTTTCGTCGCGCTCGAGTTAATTCATATTCTTTGGTGCATCGCAGTGTGTTATTTGACGAAGTAGAAGTGGGACGCAACTGCATTATTCAAAATGCGATTCTCGATAAAGACGTGATTGTGCCACCCGGAACAAAAATCGGGGTGAATCTCGAGGAAGATCGCGCTCGGGGCTTTAAGATTACCGAAAAAGGTGTGGTTGTTGTGCCTAAAGGCTACCGATTTGAGTAGAGAAAGGCGAAAGGCGAAAGGCGAAAGGCGAAAGGCGAAAGGCGAAAGGCGAAAGGCGAAAGGCGAAAGGCGAAAGGCGAAAGGCGAAGGATGAAGTTTTTTACGCCAATGGTGGTTCGTTTTGCCGACCTTGATATGCTTGGGCATGTCAACAATGCGGTTTTTTTCTCGTACACCGAATTTGCTCGGCTCGAGTTTTTTGCTTTTTTGGGGATTACCGATAAAGAATTTCCGAGTTGTTTATTGGCTCGAGTTGTGGCGAATCATGTAAAGGCAGTGCATTACGGTGATACGGTACAAATCAGCACTTGGGTTGTTAAGGTTGGAACAAAAAGTTTTACTGTGCAGCACGAAGTCGTTGCCAATGACATCTTGGCTGCAACCTTCGAGACGGTGTTGGTTTGGTATGACCACCATGCCAAGCAGAGTTTGGTTGTACCAGATGTGGCTCGAGCTAAACTGCTCGAGTATTGGAAACCCTAAAATCAAGACCTTTTTGGAGTTTGGGTCTTACAAAAAACCTCTGTAATCTCAAAAAAGTTAAACTAGGATTCATGCCAAAAAACACCACAGGAATTCTGACTTGCTTTATCATTGCTGCTATTGCCGCCAGCATTGGAGGTATCCCCAATGTTTTACCGGGCATATCGGGCATCAAAATTTTAGGCATACTCGGTTGGGCATTGATACTTGGCATTCTGGTACGCTCGAGTCTGAGCTTACCCACTAGCCTAAAAGCTGGAATCACTTACAGTGCCAAAACCATTTTGCGCCTTGGGATTGTGCTGCTTGGGGTGCGCCTGAATTTCTCGAGTTTAGCCAGCAGTGGACCGATTATTTTGCTACTTGATGGGCTGATTGTGATTATTGGCATTCTGGGTGTCAATCAAATGGGCAAACATTTTGGATTTTCCCGTGGATTGCGTTTATCACTTGCTTTTGGCACCGGTATTTGTGGTGCTTCGGCAGCAGTCGCGGCGGGCAGCATTAGCAATGCCAAAGACGAAGAAGTCAGTTTAGCCGTGGGTACGGTCAGTTTACTGGGTACTTTTGGTGTCCTTGGTTTTATTCTGCTCCGAGAACCACTTGGCTTAACCGACCTGCAATACGGCATTTTAACGGGAAGCACGCTTCAAGAAGTCGGACAAGTGATTGCGGCTGCCAGTGTCAATGTCAGTGCCTTAGACACCGCCACATTAGCCAAACTCACCCGAGTGGCGTTGCTTGCCCCAGCTTTGGTTATCGCCTCGAGTATCCTAAGAATGCAGGACGCAAAAGACCAAGCCACTGCCCCCAGCGAACGTCCACCAGTGCTGCCGCCATTTTTACTGGGTTTCTTAGCGGTGGGGCTGGTTAATTCTCTTGGTTGGTTGCCCAAAGAGGTCTCGAGTCTTGCCCAAACCCTTTCGATTGCTTTTACTGCCATGGCAATGGCGGGTATTGGCTTAGGGGTAGACTTAAAAGCCGTGCGGCGCGTTGGAGTCAAAGCCCTTGGGGTTGGCGCAATTGGGTTTCTGGTTTTGGTTGTGGTCTCGAGTGCGGTGATAGCTATTGCAGGAATTTAAGTTAGGATATTTTATGACTTGGCAATCTGTAAATGTACACGTAGGTAGTACATCATGTTAAAACCTCTGGCTTGGGTGGTGTTGGTTTTGGCTTTTGCCTTTCCTTTTATTCCCTTTGGAGACCGAACCGCCTTTATTCAACAAATTTCGTTGTTTGTTTTGTCTGGGGCGGTGTTGGCATTGTCTTGG
>JAYWHB010000683.1:0-6513 GCA_043777915.1 Deinococcales bacterium | reverse complement strand
CGATAATGTCCACACCCATTCGCGCCAAGCCGTGGGCAATCTCGAGTTTTTGAGGCACGGACAACGCCACACCGGGGCTTTGTTCACCATCACGCAGGGTTGTATCAAAAATTTTAATATGTCGCATAGAAACTCCTTAAAGAAAAACCGTAGGGGCGGGACTTGTCTCGCCCACGTGAGACCAAAATAATTCGCTATAACCAAGATAGTCGTTCCGAATGAATATGAATTCGGTTCATAGCATCTCCAAGCCAAGGCGTTCTCGAGCCAAAGCACGTAGCACCAAGCCTGCTCGGTAAATAGATTGCGAATCCTCTAAAGTTATTTCTAAGCCTCTATCTGGATAACGACTGACTCCGAAGGATAAATCAAGAATTTTTGCGGCATTCATCTCGAGTGAATCCTCACTTGGGGCTTGCGGTATCCGCGATAGTAAATCCATTAAATCATGACTGCGTTCAAGTTGTTTTGACTCGAGCAAAATCACAGCTTTTAGATATTTTTCAATACTTTCATGAAACAAAAAACTTGGTGTCGTGGCGACTGAACCAAGCAACGACACCGCACTAATCCAGTCGTTTTCAGCATATTCAATCCACCTTTGGATGTCCCTGGAATCAGGCATAAGTCCTTTCAAATAAAACCACACCATCGCGTTTAACCTCTTCTGTAAGGAAAGAATCATCTGCTTCAAAACGACTATTCGCCATCGGAAGTACATCCATCGGATAGCAAAAACCTGCTTTTCTTGCTGCGCTTTTTGCTAAGCCTGCTGGCTCGAGGTTTGCGAATGTATCACCATCCCATTTCCAATCGCTGTCACGCATGACCAGCAAAAAATCCCAGTCACTCGAAGAGTCAAAGTCGCCCCTCGCTCTCGAACCAAAGAGAATAATTTTATTCGCACCACTGGCGGTTGCCATGATTTGGGCTATTTCTTGTAGTTCTATTTGCTTCATAGAATCTCCAAACCAAGGCGTTCTCGAGCCAAAGCCCGTAACAATTTTGCATGGTGTTGGGCTAGTTGTGCGTCCTTGGTAACTGGTGAGGTTCTGCTTGGATAGCGAGCGCTGATTAGTTTTACATTGAGTTCTCGAGCCGCTAACCACAATGGGTTCTCCATCTCGAGATTTGGTTCTAAGAATAATAAGAATTTCAAGAGGTCGTGTGAACGGTCTGGAACAGTACCCGCTTTGACGAGAATAGCTTTTAAGTATTTTTCGCACGAAGTATGGAATAAATTTACTGCCAAAGGAACGCGTTTTTCAAGAATTTCTAAAGCCGTTTGGTAATCATCTTCGGCAAATTGAACCCAATCTTGCCAATTCATGGCTTCAGGCATAAGCAACCTCTGGTGTTTCAAAAATTGTTTTTCCTTCTTGCCAAATGACTCGAGCTAAAACATTATTTCCACTTTCAAAATCACTTTTTTGCATTGGTACTAAATCCACTGATTCTCGAAAACCCGATTTCCACAACGCTGTGTGTGCGACTCGAGCCACATCTAATTCTTGGTCTAAACAACTTGGATTCCATGTCTGGGGCATGACCAGCAAAAAATCCCAGTCACTCGAGGAATCAAAATCCCCCCTAGCTCTCGAGCCAAAGAGAATAATTTTATTCGCACCACTGGCGGTTGCCATGATTTGAGCAATCTCTTCGAGTTGTGTTTGATTCATGACCTCTCCAAATACCACTAATAAAAAACCCCCGAGGATTCTCGAGGGTTGCGGGGACAAAAAAACAACTAAGCCGCGACCCTCAAAGGGTTTAGAGCTAGACTTAGGCAAACGGCTTTCATGTGCAAGAAGCCTATCAAGGGACAAGGTTTCCTGTCAAGCCTGTAGACTCTTTTTATGCGGTCTCATAAACAGTGGCTTGAAATGATTTCCAAAACTCGTCCGAGTGCATTTGCAGTTCAGGCATTACAAAGCCAACTCGAAAAGGAGCGCATCGGTCTTACGACAAGTGAATTTGAGCGTTTGGTATTGGCGTTGCAACAACTCGAGGTGCAACCCGAGAGTACGAATTTGCTTGGTGTGGTCAACGTGGATTACCGAGCCGAGGGCATGGGCGGTAAAGGCAGATTGTACCTTGAAGTTGGTGGGCGCACGATGCGTGAAGTGCTAGACAACGAGGTACTTGATGCCGCCCAGGTCTATGTTTTTATGAACGGCACAGGTTTTGCTGGTTTACAAATAGATGCCGCCAATACGCTACTCGAGCGATTGCCAGCCGTCTTGCGGGCTTTACAGGACTTAAATCTCGAGTTGCTGGATTGCCCTGACGTGGCTTTAGAAGGGGTCAGTATTGCCACCATTCTCGAGGTCACAGCCAAGCGGTACTTGTTTTAAGCACAGGATTAAAACAAACTACTCGAGGCGCGAAATTTCTCGTTTTGGCGCTCCGTCTTTGTAAGCTGCCAGCATTTTATCTATGGCTTGTCCTCGGTGCGAAATGCTGCGTTTTTCGGTTGTGGTTAGTTCGGCATAGGTTTTGCCAAGGTGCGGCACGTAAAAAAGCGGGTCGTAGCCATGTCCTTCTCGTCCGCGTGGACCTTCTAAAATTTCTCCGTGCGATTCAGCCCGCCACGATTCAACATAGCCATCTGGATAAGCGAGGGTCAAGACACAAACAAACTTGGCAACTCGAGGACTAGGAACGTTTTTGATGGCTTCAAGTAAATATAAATTCCTGTCCATATCGCTGACCAAACCCCCAAAACGAGCGCTGTAGACACCCGGAGCGCCATTCAAGGCTTCGACCTCGAGTCCAGAATCATCGGCTAAGGTCGGGGTTTTTAAGGCATGACAAATACCAGCCGCTTTGATTAGAGCGTTTTCTTCGTAGCTGCTGCCGTCTTCGATTGGCATGGTTAAACCCATTGGCATCGGCAGTAATTCCCAACCAAGCGGCAACAGGGCTTCTTGGAATTCTCTTAGCTTGCCTTGGTTACTGGTGGCGAGGACAACACGCATTACTGCCTAGGCTACCGTGACTTGAGGACGTTTGCAAGTTTGTAGGGTAAACTAAGGGTATATGAAAATAGAATCAGTTGAACTGCGCGAAATTCGCATGGACATGAAACACGCTTTTGAAACCAGTTTTGGGGTCACTCAGGAGCGCCGTATTATTTTGGTCAGCGTCTCGAGTGGTGGGATTACGGGCTACGGCGAGGTCAGTTGCAACGAAACCCCTGGGTATTCGTATGAAACCGTTGAAACCGCTTGGCATATCCTAAACGATTATATTGCGCCCAGTGTAATCGGCAAGGTTCTCGAGAACCCAGCCGATTATCAAGCCTTGGTCAAACCTTTTCGTGGACATCCGTTTGCCAAAGCTGGTTTAGAAATCGCCCTTTGGGATTGGTTTGCCAAAGCCGCCAACGCACCGTTATGGAAATACATTGGCGGAACGAAAACCGAATTACCCGTGGGACTTAGTGTGGGAATCAAAAAAAGTCCTGAAGCCCTAGCAGATTTTGTTCTCGAGCAGCAAGCCCTAGGCTACAGGCGCATTAAACTTAAAATTGGACGAGGACGTGATTTAACCTATGTCGCAGCCGCTCGAGCCGCCTTGGGTACAAACATGAATTTAACCGTAGATGCCAATTCGGATTATACGCTTGAGGATACCGCTATGCTTCAAGAACTCGACCAGTACAAACTGCAATACATTGAGCAACCACTCGAGAACGACGACATCATAGACCACGGCACACTGGCAAAAAGTTTGCAAACCCCACTTTGTTTAGACGAACCAATTCATAGTGCGAATGATGTTCGCCGCGCTGTGCAAATGGGCGCAGCCAAAGTGATTAACCTTAAAATTGGACGGGTTGGCGGACACCTAGAATCACATAAAATTGCCGCTTATTGTCAAGCCAATAATCTGGACTTATGGTGCGGTGGAATGCTCGAGAGTGGTGTGGGACGCGCCCATAATGTGGCACTGCAAACCCTGCCAGCTTTTACATTGGCATCCGACACCGCCCCGAGTAACCGTTATTGGCATGAGGACATCATCGAACCAGAAATTATCATGGAAAACGGCACTACCAAACCACTGAGCGGCATTGGCATTGGCGTGAACTTAAAACACGATTTGATTGCCAAACTCACCTCTCGAGTCAGCAGTTTTTGATGCTGTTAGAAGCCAAACCTATGGCTCGAGAATAATTTGTACATCAACGTCATCCAACCCTCACCCAACTCGCTTGAAGCTCGTTACCCTCATCCCGCCAAAAAACGCGGGAGAGGGTTATTCGGTTTGTATTGTTACTTTAGATTCGGGATAAAAAAAGCAAAAACCACGACCCAGAACCCCCTCAACGAGGGGGTCGCCGAAGGCGGGGGGAGTTCGTGAGAGTTTACTTCTTTTCATGTTCCCAGCAGTTTTTAACTGCGAAAGCGTCGCCATGCCAGTTCAGCCATAAAAATCAGTAATCCCAAGACAGCCAACCAAGCCGCTAAGGGTAGACTCGAGATTTGTTGGGCTGGCACATATCCATCTAAATTTTCTAAGTAATTTCCGCCACTGCTCTTGGCGATTTGGCGTAGTTTTGCTTGTCCGCCAGTGGTCTCGAGTTCGCGGTTTTGGGTGTTTAAGCTGCGTCGCTCGAGCAGTATGCCGCGTGAAATCAGGGCGAGGCTGCCTTCGGTGTTTTTGGGTAAACTGGCTTCGTACTTGCCGGGAGCAGTTTGTTTTAGAGCAATGGTATTTGAACCAACCCGAACCTCGAGCGGTAAATTATTGCGGTACTGATTACGTTCCACAGCATCTACACTGACCGTACTGGCATCTGGGCTGATGGAGAGGGCGTAAGGTGTTTCGGGAATCTCGAGCCAGCGTGCAGCTGTCCCGAGTAATCCGGGCAGGTCTTTCCAGTTGGTCAGGGCATCGGGGCGGTTTAAGTCTATCGTCAGGGCAGCGGTGCGTCCTAAGCCTTTGCGTAAGACTGCCAAAACGGGTTCGCGGTCCGCACCCATGAGGATTGGTTCAGCTTCGGATTTAAGGGTCGTGGCAATGTACTTGGCGGCTTTGGGCGGTTGACTCGAGACACTGTTTGCCAAGGGATGGGTTTGCAGCGTCACGGGTTGATTGGTGCGTATCAGGGCGCGTTTTGAAGTCAGGGCTTCGGTGGTGAAAATCCTTGGTAAGGTGTCGGGGTCTTGGGCTTGGTAATAACGTCCGCCACCAGCATTGGAAATGACTTTAAGATTTTTACTGTCGGCATCGCCGCCCACACCAATACTCGAGGTGGTAATGCCTTTTTGCTTAGCGGTTCTGGCAATGGCAGCAAAATTAGGTGGGTTTGAACCCTCACCATCGGCAAATTGTCCGTCGGTCAGAATAATAATATGTTTGACGGCTGCTTTAGAATTATCCAAGGCAGCTATGGCTTCTACATAGGCTGGGGCAACGATTGTTCCGCCAACGGCTTCGATGGTTTCGATGGCACGAAGCATTTGGATTTTGTTGCTTTCGTTGGCTCGAGTCGGCTTAAAAATCCATTGTGGCGTGTCGGAAAAAACAATTAAGCCTAAAAAATCTCGTTCATTAGCCAGTTCAACCACATTGGCAACCCCCTCGAGGGCTAGTCCAAGTTTTTGTGAGTTGCTGCTGCCACCCGTGCCAACCATGCTTAAACTTCGGTCTACGACCATCACCATCGAAACCAGTGGCACATCCACGCGGGTGCGTAAGTCACTCGAGACAGGCAGTGAGGCTTCTAATGGGCTGCGATTCCAACCGCCCAAACCAAAACTCTGGTCGCCGCCGGTCAGCATTACCCCACCACCATCTTCGATGTAACGGCGCAGTAATTCTTGTTGTGAACGGGTCAGGGCAGTCCCTTGGTCTTCGGTCAGGGTCGCGGCGGCTCGAACAAACACGGCGCTGTACGCCAGTGGTTCACGCACTAGGCTTGCACTGCCTTCTTTGGTCTTAAAACCCTGAGCGCGAAGCAGTTTGGCTATGGCTGGATCGTTAATCACCAGCACTTCACGCGGGGCTTTGACACTTAATGCCAAGCTACGTCGGTCATCGCTGGTCGGTTGGGCAAAATCTGGGACGATACTGACCTCGAGTGAAATCCCACCCCTATCTGGCACGCGAAACTCGAGTGGTAGGCTGCTTTTTCCAACGGGTAGCACAATGGTTTTTGTGGTCAGTTGCACCCCATTTAACATGGCTTTTATTCGCACCGAAGTTTTTTGCGTAGTCTCGAGAATCGCATTAGTCTGCACAGTCGCCCCGGGCGCAAGGCTATCTGGGGCGATTAAATCCACCACAGCCGCATTTTGGCGGCTGCCAACCCGCAACACATCCACAGGAATGTTCGGTAAAGCTTGAATCGCATCTCCTCTGGTTTCGTTGCCGTCAGAAATCAGTAAAATTCGACTCGGCTGTAAGGCTGTGGCAGTTTGCAGGGCTGTGGCAATATCGGTTTGGTTCGGCTCGAGGTTCTCACGGCTGGCATTTCCCGCTAGACCCGCAAAGGAAAGTTTGGCT
>JAYWHB010000682.1:0-2356 GCA_043777915.1 Deinococcales bacterium | reverse complement strand
AAAAACCACACCAATACCAATGACTGATTTAGAATATCCATTTGCATACTGTCCATCTTTGATTTGTTTTAAGGCAGTCGTTGCGTCTCCACCTAACTTAAATTCAAACAAGATGATTTGCTCAGGCATTTCTAAGACAGTATCTATGCGCCCAAGACTGGTTTGCACTTGGCTCGTGGCTCGAAAACCTGTGCTAATCAGCATCAGGTGCATTAAACTGTGCATATAAATTTCGCGCTTTGGGAAAATCTCGTATGGAATGGCTGCGAAAACGCGGTTGGTAATGGCAAAAAATGCTGTCCAATTTAAGGTTGTTAAAGCATCGTGTAACTCGAGACTAAAACTGCCATATTCGTGAATATTATGTTCAGAATAGACTTCAAGTAAACCCTTGGAGAAGGCTTGGCGCACTTCTTCATTGGGATACGATAATTGGTAACGAGTCCCTTGAAGATTGGTAATTTTTTGCTGAATTGTTAAATAACCTGTTTGGAACATCAACGAAACCGACTCGAGGCGTTCGATGCTCGGACTTGAAATACTCATTTCATCCAGTGCAATCGAATCAAAGCGCAAAGGGTTAATTTCGGCTTTTTTAATCATCTCGAGTAAAAAAGTTGGTGTACCAGTTTCATACCAAAACGACCTAAATTCTTGTTGTTCCAAAAAAAGCAAAAAACTAAAAGGACAGTAGACTTTCTGCACTGCGTCCCATGAATAGCCGTTGTACCAATGTTGGATGGCTTGCCAAAGTTCTAACATGGGAACAGCAAATTTTTTTTGTACAGCCTCGAGATACGCTACAAAATAATGTTCGATTTCTTGGCGGGTATAGCCGCACAGCACGGCGTATTTATCGTTCAAAGAAATATCTTGAAGGTTATTAAGGTCGCTAAATAAACTCAGTTTGCCGATTTTAGAAACACCAGTCAGAAAAACCTGATGAATCTCGGCATCTAGGGATTTGAGTGTGCCATACAAGTTTTTCAGGGTTAATTGATGCTGGTTGCGTTTTTCTAAGTCAAACAAGGTATCGGTGATTGGTTTGTCATACTCATCTACCAGAATCACCACTTTTTCGGTTTTTGAAAGCTCGAGAATCAATTCTCTAAAAGCATCTCTGGCATTACTGCTTTTGATTGTGTAGTTATATTCAAGCGCATTGATTCTTAACCAGTCGAGAATACCTTCGTCCAAAGACTTGTTAGTAAAGTTGATATTGGCAAAATCAAGCCGAATCACAGGGCGCGGCTTAAAGTCATGCCTAGAATAAAGCCATAAACCCTCGAATAAGTCTTTGCGACCTTCATGAATGGCTTTTAAGGTGGATAAAAGTAACGATTTGCCAAAACGCCTTGGACGTGCCAAGAAAAATACGCCTGCCCGCAAAAAAGCATCAAAGTACATGGTTTTATCCACATAAATAAGCTGATTTTGCCGCAGTTTGGCAAAATCTTGAATCCCAATCGGTAAATCCATAGCTACCTTGGTTTAACAATGATGCGTCTGTCCATGCCCTCGCCTACCGATTCAGTCACCACAAAGGCATCTTCACGCAGGGCAATGTGAATAATTCGTCTGTCGGCTGCCCCCAAAGCATCCATTTCAAAAGGCTCACCGGTCTTGCGTACTCTCGCGGCGGCGCGGCGGGCGGTCTCGAGCAGCCGTTCTTCGTGGCGGCGCTTATAACCGGCTGCATCTACGTTGACCCTCGGGGCATTTTCGCCAACTTCTTTTGCCAGCACCGTGTTGGCTAAGAATTCGATTGCGCCGAGGGTGCGTCCTTCACGTCCAATGATTCTGCCAGAATCGCCGCCCGTGATTTCTGCCAAAATGTTCTCGCCACGTTCTTTGGCGGCGACGCTGTACCCGGGGGCAATGTGAACCAGTAATCCAGTCAAAAAATCTTCAACAATGCTGTCGGCACTGGCGTTTAGTCGGGGGCTACGACCCACAGAACCAACCGCCACAACAGGGGCATTACGAGGCGCGGCGGGCGTTTTGGTTTGGTTCTCATCCGAGATGCCAAGGTCGGAGAGGTACGAGTCTAAATTTTTGTCCATGTGAGTAGTCTATCAAAATGAAGCCAAGAAACGTAGACTGTAGCCGTGCTTTCTATTGCCACCTTTAGTTTAGTTGCCAAAGACCCAAACAGCCATGATCTTGGCGTGGTGGTTGCCAGTAAATTCCTTGCGGTTGGCAGTGTTGTTCCGTGGCTCGAGGCGGGCGTAGGGGCAGTTGCAACCCAAAGTTATGCCAATACCAGTTTTGGAGCGCGTTCGCTTGCCCTGCTGAAAGCTGGCTCGAGTCTAAGCGAAATTGCTTTGAATCTCGAGCAATCCGACCCTGAGCATCA
>JAYWHB010000681.1:0-2356 GCA_043777915.1 Deinococcales bacterium | reverse complement strand
CTTTCGTAATCAGTAGGTCGTCGGTTCAAATCCGATCTTCGGCTCTTAAAAAGACCCTGTGATAAACGGGATTATTTTATTTTAGAATTTCTCGATATTGGGTTTGGCTGTGGGCAATTTAAACCAAGCAGATTTTATTACGAAAAGTTTAGAAGGTAAAAAGATTAAGGCATTGTAAGCTCAATAAACTTGATAGACTGATGGTCATGCAAGCCCTACTGAGTAACCAAGTGCTTTGGACTGCCCTTCTTGCCTCGACTTTAGCCCAAGTCTTAAAGGTTCTCCTGATTCTTTTAAGCGAACGCAAATGGATGCCAGAGCGATTCCTCGAGACAGGCGGAATGCCCTCGTCACACACTGCTTCGGTAGCGGCGCTGGCAGTCATGTGTGGTCTCGAGTTTGGTTGGGAAAGTGGTTATTTTGCAATTGCGGCAATTTTTGGCAGTATCGTGATGTATGATGCCACAGGGATTCGCCGTGCCAGTGGAATGCAAGCCGAGGTCTTAAACGACTTAGTTCAGGAACTCGAGGCGGTGCTGCGTGAAGGTTTTGCACCAAAGCCCTTAAAAGAGCTTTTGGGGCATACCTATTTTGAGGTTTTTGTCGGGTTTTTGCT
The DNA here is from genome assembly GCA_043777915.1 of Deinococcales bacterium. Classification (GTDB taxonomy): domain Bacteria; phylum Deinococcota; class Deinococci; order Deinococcales; family JAAFIG01; genus JAAFIG01. The sequence goes on along the minus strand of JAYWHB010000681.1, from coordinate 1,740 downwards.
TGGGGTTGGTGTGGCGGTGGCATCACACAATTGGTACTGAATTTATTTGGCTCGAGAAAAAACTGTCCCAGCTAGTATCAAGAGCCTCCGCGCAGTAATTTGGTGTACTCATCGAGCAATAGCGGTTCGGAAATTGGACCAGTGATTAAACGGTCTGCCCGTAAATCATAACGAAATAATTTGGTGATGCTGCTTTTTTTGAGTAAACCCAAGACTTGGGCTTTGCGGGTTTCTGGGGCAATCGCGCTCATGATGATTAAGCCAATGTTTGCCCGTTGTAACGGTAGCGACTCGAGCGAAACCTTATCCAAATTAGAGTCTTTATTCACGCCAACCACTTCAAAACCCAAGGAGGTCATTTGCCGCCCTGTGTCGGATGCCACGCCACCCCGAAAAACCGAATCGGTGGTCACAAAAAAGATGTTCATGCGTTTACCCTTTGTCACCACATCTTGGAGTAAGGCTTTGTTGATTGCCACGGTGCGCTCTAAGTTGCGTTTGACTTCCGCCACTCGAGCCGAACGTCCTGTCGCAATTCCAAGGGCATCCATAGCGCGTTGTGAAGAACCGACACTCGAGAAATTAAAAGCCAGGGTCGGAGCAAGGTCATCTAATTTGGTGTTCAGTTCGGTGAACCTAGCATCTGAGATGATTAAGTCTGCACCAAGGGCTTTGATGGTCTCGAGCGAAGGATTACTCGAAGAACCAACCAAGACAGGCATGGTTTTTATCAGTTTGGCATAAGCGGGAATACTCTCGATGGGCTTGCCAAGCTCGGCATTTTCTGGCACATACGGCGGGGTGCTGCCATAACCAACCGGTTGTAACCCCAAAGCCAAAGCCACCTCGAGCGAAATCGCCCCCAAGACCACAATCTTTTGTGGGCGTTGGGCTATTTTGGCTTCACCCCCATCATGCTTGACCACCATTGGGTAAGTCGTTGTCTGGGCTAAAGTTGCTGCCATAAGCAGAAGTGAAACCGCACAGAATGCCGTCGCCATCTTAAAAGAGTGCTTCATGGGAGTAGTATAAGGGTAAAAGGCGAAAGGCGAAAGGCGAAAGGGTTTTAACTTTTGCCCTTTAACCTTCGCCCTTTGCCTCCTACTGCTCTGCCAACCAGCGTGGGGGTTTGAGTTTATTAAAAGTCACTTCAAGTCCGGGTTTTAATTCTAGGCTTAATGCCTGATGCTCGAGTTCTGTGCCATGTGGCAAGTAGAGTTCGGATAAGGCATAAACGATGGTGTCAAACCATTCAAGTCCCTTGCCGTGGACTTTATCGCCAAATTGCCGTAATGTGCCATCAAAAGCTGGAGAGATATGAAAAAGTTCGTGAACTAGCGTCTCGAGGCGGTCTCGGGGGCTTAGTCCCCAAAAGCGCTCCCAAGCAAAGGCGACAATATAACGGGCTTTTTTGCCGTATTCGGTGTTGACGGTCTCGAGGCGGTAGGTGTAGCGTCCGCGTTTACGAGTTCCGCTTGGCAGAGGGTAACAACGGGCAAAAGTCATGATTCGTTTGGCGTGTCTCGAGTAAAAGACCGCAAAATGCACCCGTTCTAGGTCAATATGTCCAAGTTCTGGGACTCGAGCCACAATGTCCTCGGCAGCAGTTCGCAAGCCCGCCGTTAAGTCAACAACGCAGCCGCCCACGTTCAAGGCGCGAGCCGAATAGCGACCTGCTTGGCTGCTGGCAGAAAACATCTGGCGCTTAGGATACTCGAGTTTGGTCATGGGTAGATGTGT
>JAYWHB010000680.1:0-18428 GCA_043777915.1 Deinococcales bacterium | reverse complement strand
CCATCAACGAGGCTTATGGTGCATTATCTGACCCCGAAAAACGCGCCCAATACGACCAGTTCGGTAAGGTCGGTGGGGCTGGATTTGACCCGAACTTTGGTGGGGCTGGCGGGGACTTATTTGATTTGTTCAACAGTGTCTTTGGTGGTGATATTTTTGGGCAGCAACGCGGCGCGTCTCGAGGTGGCAAACGGGCGGCTCGAGGTGAGGATTTACAAGTCGAGGTCAGCATCACACTCGAGCAAGCCCGAATTGGCGCGGACATCGAAGTTGAAATTGATAAGTTAATCGGTTGTGACCGTTGTAATGGCTCGAGAGCCGAACCGGGTGGCAAGGGGCTACAAACCTGTAACACCTGTGGTGGGGCTGGGCAAGTGCGCCAACAGCAACGCACCATTCTGGGTAATTTTATGACGGCTGCGCCTTGTCCAACTTGTAAAGGCACAGGCGAAATTAACCCCGAACCATGCAGCAAATGCCACGGGCGTGGGCGTACTATTAAACCCGAAAAGGTCACGGTCACGTTACCCAAAGGCATTGACGGTGGCTACCGTCTGCGTGTGGCGGGTCAGGGCAACGCTGGAATGTTTGGTGGTCCAGCCGGAGACCTCTATGTCTTTTTAGAATTAAAACCACATGCCCACTTAACCCGCGACGGCGACAACCTTCACTACACTGCCTTTATCGGACTTGCTCAAGCCACCCTAGGCACAAAACTCGAGATTCCAACCCTTGATGGCACGCAAACCCTCGAGATTCCACATGGTTCACAACCCAACGACACCCTCCATTTACGCGGTAAGGGAATGCCACGCCTTCAAGCTCGCGGCGAAGGTGATTTAATTGTTACTGTGGCGGTCAGTGTGCCGAAAAAGCTCTCTAAACGTGCCAAGGAATTACTCGAGGAGTACGCCAAGGAAACAGGCGAGAGCATTGTCCCACCAGAAGGGTTTTTAAGTAAAATTGGTAAAGTCATACGCGGGGATTAAAAGCAGGGTTAAAGGTTAAAGGGTTGTAAAGTCAACAGTTTGGTGGTTTTTTATTTTTTTATTGGTTATGTATTTGTCTTTCGTAGGGGCGAACCCCTGTGTTCGCCCAGTGAGACGATGTTTTTTGGCGAATGACATAAGGTCAACCGATTTTTAGTAATGTGTAAAGTATATTTTAGGGTTTTTCCTCTTTCTTGCTCACAAGACAGCACCTTCTTGACCACATACGCGCACCTGACGGGCGTGGTCGCTTGCGGGCTGTTCGCGCTTCCTCTTTTCTCCCAAGGTCTTATGCCAAACACCACTGAGTCAAAATCTAAGCATCCTATCCTTGCCCCAAGTCCCGGCATTCGTGTCAAGTGTCTCGAGCAGTGCAGTAACATTGAACTCGGGCGGACAAAACGGGTTTGGATTGATGCTGAAAGCCCAAATTCCGAAGATGTGAAGCAACTAAAAGCCATGTTTAAGTTGCAACCTTTGGCACTCGAGGATGCGCTCGAGAAGGGGCATTGGAGCAAGTTCGAGTCGTATTCGGAGCATTTATTTCTGATTTTTCGGACCCTTGCCGAACCAGAAGATGTGACTGACCGCACCGAGCGAATCAGTATTTTTTGGTTTCCAGAGTTGGAAACACTGCTGACTATCCGCCTTGAACCTGTCACCTATTTAGAAAGTGTTTGGAATGAATTTCAAACCCGTGCCGATGTCCGAGTTGTGGATGTCTTGTATGCACTTTTAGACCGTGGCACAGATACATTTTTTACTTTTTTAGATGAACTTGAAACCATGACCGATACGCTCGAGGAGCGGGTTTTTGCACCGCGTCAAGTTGCCAATAATCAGTTTTTTTCCGAGGTTTTTGAACTTAAACACACCATGATTCATGCTCGGCGTTTGGTCAGTGGCGCAAGGGAAGCCATCGGTCAATTCTCGAGACATGTGACCGCCCTTGAACCGGGTGCCGCCATGTATTTGCGAGATATTGGCGACCATCTGACCCGAATTTATGATGGTTTAGACACTAGCCGTGATGTTCTCTCGAGCCTCCTTGATGTCCATTTGAGTGTCCAATCGAACCGCATGAACGAAGTCATGAAAACCCTGACAACGATGAGCAGTATTTTTTTACCGCTTACTTTTTTAGCCGGCGTTTGGGGGATGAATTTTAAGTTTATGCCAGAACTCGAGCAGCCTTGGGGCTATATTTTTGCTTGGGCAATGTTTTTTGTGGCTGGAATCAGTTTGGCGGTCTATTTCAAATGGCGTAAATGGTGGTAATGCAGCAAAACCTCTTCAAATCGTTGCTTTGATGGCATTGACAAATTCTCGAATAGCTGGCGAACGTAATTTACGACGAGTGACCACGACACTCATGACCCGCTCGAGTGGTGTGGGCAGTGCCGAAGCCCGAATCCCAGCAGGCAGAGGTTCAATTGCTAAGCGCGGCATGATGCTGATGCCTAAGCCCTGTGCCACCATACCAAGAATTACGCTATCATCGCGGATTCTAAAGGCTGGCTCGAGGCTAATGCCGTGCTGTTCCCAGTGCTGGCGGACATGATTGGTACACCCACCGACACACAAGATAAAAGGTGGTTTTTGTAAGTCTTGCCAGTTCTTTGCCGCACGGCGCTTACTGGGTTCAAGTAATAAGTATTCATCTCGAGCGAGTTCAAAACTTAGCAGTCCGTCTTGACCAAAAGGAGACTCGAGGATGCCAATGTCGGCGCGTCCAGACCGCACCGCATCTTCAACTGGATTGTCAGTATCGCCTTCTTCTAAGAGTTCAAAGTTAATCTTTGGGAAGCGTTCCATAAAACCAGAAATAATTGGCGGTAAAATAAAGGTTGCAGCACTGCGAAACGACATGATTTTAATTGTGCCGCTAAGTCCAGACTGCTCGAGTTGTACTTCTTGTTCTAAGGCTTCAACACTATCTACAACGTGCTGGGCATGTTCAAAGAGGCGTTTGCCGAGTTTGGTCAGGCTTGCGCCGCGCCGTCCGCGCTCGAAAATTTTGGCATCTAAACCACGTTCGAGTTCGCTTATCGCGTGGCTCAGGGTACTTTGTGACTGCATCGTCTCGAGTGCCGCTTCGGAGTAACTGCCGTGCTGGGCAATAGAAACCAATGCCCTTAATTGGGTTAAGGTAATTTTTGATTTACCCGAGTAAGTGCTGTCTAAGGTTTGCATTGTATTTATATATACACGATTTTTGGTTTATCCATCGAAGTCCTGCATACATAAGCAAAAATAGTTGCAAGAACTCGTTTGTTGATTCCACCCCAAAAGCCTACACTAACCCTCGAGATGCAAGCGGTGCATCAACGCCAAAACAAGCAATACTATCAAAACCCAAGCGAGGTGAAGTAGCATGACATTACAACCCAATGACCTGATTCTCGAGATTATCGGCACACCCAAAACCCCACTACAAATCCCGAATGCAATTCAAACCGAACTTTGGTCAGATGCCCGAATTGGTGATGCTACCCTGCACGTTCGCTTAGAAAACGCCGCTTATGCCAATGCTGCCCTCGAGTACATCAAAGCCCAAGGTTTAACCCCGATTGGCGCTCGAGTCATAAAAGCACCCAAGCCACTGGCGGTTCAACAAAAACCGCAAGCTAAACGCAGTTTCTTTGAAAAATTTGCTCGAGCTGCATAAACTGCCCCCTCCTCATGAATGAATGCGACTCATCCCTGCATTCATTCTTTTTTGTATTCATATTCATAAAGCAGTAGAATCCGCTTTATGACCGCCCCCAAACGCATCGTCAGTGTTTCCCTCGGCTCGAGTAGCCGCAATGCAGTTGCCGAACTCGAGGTTCTAGGGCAGCAATTTATTCTCGAGCGAATTGGTACAGACGGCAGTATGGCTGGCGCAGCCAAACTCTTGCGTGACTTAGACGGCAAAGTCGCGGCTTTTGGCTTGGGCGGCACGGACTTAAACATTGTGGCTGGAAATCGCAAATACCAATTTAGAGACATCATGAAAATTGCCGCCAACGCCAAAGTCACACCAATTGTGGATGGAGGCGGCTTAAAACACACACTTGAACGAATGGCAGTCACACTCCTCGAGCCAATCATTGGTTGGCAAAACCGCAAAACCCTGATGGTCAGTGCGGTAGACCGTTTTGGCATGGCGCAAGCGCTGGCTCGAGCAGGGGCAGATATGGTGTACGGCGATATTATTTACGGCATTGGTCTGGATTTTCCGATCAAATCAGAAGCCGCTCTCGAGCGCACTGCCAGTATTGTCTTGCCAATTGTTACCAATTTGCCCTTTGAATGGTTTTACCCAACTGGCGCAAAACAAGAAAGTGCTGTGCGTGACTGGCGTACCAAGTATTACGATTGGGCAGAAGTAATTGCTGGCGACACCCATTATGTAAAACGCTATGCCCCCGAGAATTTAAGCGGCAAAACTTTTTTAACCCAAACGATTACCGAAACCGATGTAGCGGCATTTAAGGCGGCGGGCTTGAAACGCCTGATTGCCACCACCCCAAAACTCAACAATCGCAACTTTGGCAACAATGTCATGGAAGCCTTCTTTGTCGCCCTAAGCGGAAAAAACCGACCGCTTACGCCAGAAGAATATACACAATACATTCAACAACTCGAGTTCAAACCTGAAATTTATGAACTCAACCCCTAACCCTTGCCTAAGCAGATATTTATGATACAATCCACAAAGTTTAACCTCGAGATTCTTACAAGGATCTCGTATTTTTATGCAAGAAAATAATGAATTATACAAAACCGTAGGGGCGAGGTACGCCTCGCCCAACTAATAGAAAATTTAATTGTCTGACCTTAAGAAAATTGTCAAAAATGTGTACTCCCACGAACTCCCCCTCGCTTCGCTCGACCCCTCTAAGAGGGGTGCTTGTTCATGGCTCATAGCCCATAGCTCATAACTTCTCCCTCGAGGTTTCTATGCCAAAACGCACTGATTTACACACAATTTTGATCATCGGTTCAGGTCCTATTCAAATCGGTCAAGCTGCCGAGTTTGATTACTCTGGCACACAAGCCGTCAAAGCCCTGAAAAATGCAGGTTTTCGGGTGATTCTGGTCAACAGTAACCCAGCCACAATCATGACCGACCCAGAACTTGCCGATGCCACCTATCTCGAGCCTTTGACTTTGGATTTTCTCGAGAAAGTGATTGAGAAAGAGCGTCCGAGTGCCATTCTGCCAACCCTTGGTGGGCAAACGGGTCTGAACCTGAGCTTGGCACTGGCAGATGCGGGAATTCTCGAGAAGTACGGTGTGGAGTTAATTGGCGCAAATAAAGAGGCAATCGAAAAAGGTGAAGACCGCCAAAAATTTGCGGTTGCGATGAAAAAAATTGGTTTGGAAGTCGCCAAAGGGCAGATGGTCTCGAGTTTAGATGAAGCACTGGGCTTTGTTAAAGAAGTCGGCTACCCTGCGATTATTCGTCCGAGTTTTACCTTGGGTGGGACGGGCGGCGGAATTGCCTATGACGAAGCCGAATTTAAGCAGATTGTGGCGAGTGGTTTACATCTTTCGCCGGTTGGCACAGTTTTAATCGAAGAATCTGTGCTGGGCTGGAAAGAGTTTGAACTCGAGGTGATGCGCGACACCAATGACACGGCTTTAATCATCACCAGCATCGAGAACTTTGACCCAATGGGGGTGCATACCGGCGACAGCATCACCGTTGCACCGCAACAAACCTTGTCGGACAAAGAATATCAACGCCTTCGGGATGCGAGTTTAGCCGTCATCCGAGAAATTGGGGTGGATACAGGGGGGAGTAACATTCAGTATGCGATTAACCCAACAGATGGGCGAATTGTGGTGATTGAAATGAACCCTCGGGTCTCGAGAAGTAGCGCCCTGGCGAGTAAAGCCACAGGTTTCCCAATTGCTAAAATTGCGGCACTGCTGGCGGCGGGGTATCACCTTGACGAATTACCAAACGACATCACCAAAGTCACACCCGCCAGTTTTGAACCAAGTATTGATTATGTGGTCACGAAAATTCCAAGATTTGCCTTTGAAAAATTCCCTGGAACATCCGAGCGTCTAAATACCCAAATGCGGTCGGTCGGCGAGGTCATGGCAATTGGGCGCACCTTCAAAGAATCGTTTATGAAGGCACTGCGTTCGCTCGAGTCGGATGTCCGAGGTGGCTTTGAAACCATGAATCTGGCGCAACTTGAGGCGCTTTTAGAAGCCAATCCAAAGCGTTTTTTGGCGATTCTCGAGTTACTGCGCCGTAACACCAGTGTCGCCGAACTGCATAAGAAAACCATGATAGACCCGTGGTTTTTGTTTCAACTGCAAGAAATTATTGATGTCGAGAAAGAAATACCGACCCTAGGAGCGCTCGAAACTTGGAAGTACGAAACTTGGCGCGAAATCAAACGCCTTGGTATTTCCGATGCCCGAATTGGCGAATTGTGCAGTAAATCCGAACTCGAGATTCGTACCCTTCGCAAAGGCGCAAAGTGCTTACCCGTCTATAAAACCGTGGACACTTGCGCCGCCGAATTTGAAGCCCATACGCCGTACCACTACTCGAGTTTTGAATGGGAAGACGAGGTTCGTGCCACCGACAAGCAAAAAGTGATGATTTTAGGCAGTGGACCAAACCGCATCGGGCAGGGTGTGGAATTTGATTACGCCACAGTTCACGCGGTCTGGGCATTGCGTGAGCTTGGTTTTGAAACCATCATGGTCAATTCCAACCCCGAAACGGTCAGTACCGATTATGACACTGCTGACAGGTTGTACTTTGAACCACTGACCTTTGAAGACGTGATGAACATTGTCGAACACGAAAAACCAATTGGCGTGATTGTGCAACTCGGTGGACAAACCCCACTTAAACTTGCTAAGGCACTCGAGGCAGCAGGTGCGCCGATAATCGGCACATCGCCAACATCAATTCACACTGCCGAAGACAGGCTCGAGTTTAATTTGCTCTGCGATAAACTCGGTATTCGTCAACCCAAAGGCGCAGTTGCAAGTAACCCCGGCGAAGCCCTAAAACTCGCCCGTGAGCTTGGTTTCCCCTTGATGGCACGCCCGAGTTATGTGCTTGGTGGTCGCGCCATGCGAACCGTCTACTCACAAAGCGAACTCGAGACCTACCTGCGTGAAGTCTACGCGGCTGTCGAAGGCAACCCGAGTATTTTACTAGATACTTTCCTCGAGAATGCCTTAGAACTCGATGTGGACTGCCTGTGCGATGGCAAAACTGCCGTCATTGCTGGCGTGATGGAACACATCGAAGCGGCTGGGATTCACTCTGGTGACAGCGCTTGTATCCTGCCGTCCGTGCATTTAAGTGCCGAATTGCTCGAGGAAGTGCATGTCAGTACCAAACGACTTGCCCTCGAGATTGGGGTACTTGGTTTAATGAATGTTCAGTACGCGGTGCATAACAATTTACTGTATATTTTGGAAGCCAACCCTCGAGCCAGCCGCACCGTGCCATTTGTTTCTAAAGCCATTGGGCATCCGCTTGCCAAGTACGCCGCCCGAATTGCTGTCGGGCAAACACTCGAGACGATTGGATTTACGCAAAGTGTTGTGCCAAAACATTACAGTGTTAAAGAAGTTCACCTGCCATTCCTGAAATTTAAGGATGTGATTCCAGTCTTAGGACCTGAAATGAAAAGCACTGGTGAAAGCATGGGCATAGACGCAGACCCATTTTTGGCGTATTACCGCGCTCAGTTGGGTGCAAATGTCAAACTGCCACTGGGGGGCAGTGTCTTATGGGTTGGAACGCAAAACACAGCACTCGAGGAACGCCTGACTGCACTTGGCTACAGCGTTGAGCATCTGCCCTCGAGCAATGACAGCACACCAATTCCAGATTTGTTGATAGATTTGACCGCCTCGAGATTATCGCGCCGTGCGCTGGAGCATGGGGCAGCACTTTATACGACTTTGGAAGCCGCGACTTGGCTGGTCAGTGCGCTCGAGAAGGTCGGCGGGTCGGCGTTGGCTGTCTCGAGTGTGCAAGAGTGGTTGGCGTAAATATGGAGGTCATTAACCAAGCCATAGCAACAGATTCGGGTATGTTTGCCTTGTGGGACGCAAAAACCTTTGAACACATCACCGATTACGATTTATGGGAAATAGAATTATGCGAAGATGAAGATATACAAAAACACATCCTAGCGGGTGCATTCGTACCAATCAATATCGGTGCAGACGGAGGTTTTCAGTTTGTTGTGCGTGTCGGAAACCAAAATGCTCCAGCAACACTTAGCATCCGTGAGGCTTTGTATCTTGTTGTATCATCTGAGCCTTATTTATTGTTGACCACTGGCAATACTTTTATTTCGGGAGTCGAGAAAATAAGCAGTGATTATTTGGATGAGATTCCCCGTATTTTGTTAGAACAAGGAAGGTATACGGTAACGATTCATATGCTTAATTGGGAAGCTGAAGAAGGAGTAAGGGATACGGACGGAAATATCTCTGCTACGGCACTTTCAGATTTTGTGGTGTTAATCAATCCTGAAGTTGAAAAATTACAATATCGGCAAAAAACAGTAACCTTTGACCGAAAATGAACCTAATTTCGAGCATCAAAAAACACTTGGGCTGCATCCTAAAACTCGAGGTCATGCACAGCACTGCTCGAGTCATCCACAGCAAACGCTTGTTTCCTAAGAGCGTATTTATAGAACCCATTTGGTATCTCGAATTGAAGTCTGTCAAACTGTGTAAATGGGATATTCAACTGACCTGACTGACAAAGAATGGATAATCATCGAGGTACTTGTACCTGTCAGAAAACTCACTCGACCCCTGAAATAGACAAAACGCCAAATCCTAGACGGTGTGTTTTACCAACTTCTTGCTCATAAGATAGCACCTAACGGGCTAATAAACGGTTGTAATTGGTCTGATTTACCAAGAGACCTACCACCTTACTCAACTGTTTACTGGCATTACAAACAATGGCGTAGCGACGGAATACTTGAGAAAATCCTAGAAAAACCACATGAATTAATTCGTGAAAAAGCCAAAAAAACTCCAAATGGACAAGATTGATCTTAGTTGACTCACAAGTCGTAAAGAACACCTCTAATGCTGGTGTAGAGAGCAAAGGTTTTTGTCATTACAAAGCAACCAATGGAATCAAACGACATTTAGCTGTTGATACCTTCGGATTTCTATTCTTCACCCATTGTACGAAAGCGAGCTTATCTGACGATCAAGGGTTGATTAAAATGTTGGAGAAAAACATTGAGTGTTTCAAAAGTAAACCTATGAATATCCCAAAAATCACAATTTTATTGGATCATGGGTATCATCCTGAAATCATTAAAGCAGGGCTGATCCAGATTTACCCCTCAATAATGAGCAAAGTTCGTTTTGAGTTGTCAGAGAAATCCTCAAAGGCACAAAGACAGCACTGGGGAAATCTGGATTTGTACCTGTAAAATGGCGTTGGGTGCGACCCAAGCCCGTAAGGTGCTGCTTTAGGGTCAAGAAGGTTGAGAGATCGAAAGATCGAATGCTTGGCTGGAGCGCTAATGTGCGTAATGAGTGAAAAAACTCAAAGTCCAAAGCCTTTTTACCTCAAATACTGCTCGAGCGCATGAACCAATAATGGGTCTAACTTCCAACCAGCCTCACGGCGCAAGGCAGCCAAGGCATCGGCAAGCACCAAACCCTGCTCGAGGTACTGGGTGTACGCCAGAACCACTTGTACAATCCGAGCGCTGATGCTGATGCTCGAACCGACCAAGGCGGGTGTGCCAGTGCCATCAAACCGACAATGTTCTTGCTCAAAAGCCAAACGGGTCTCGAGCGGCAACTGACTTGGACTGGACTTAGGTAGTATGGCTGCCCAGGCGATGGCTTGGGCAATCGGTTGCGGTTCGCCAAGGTACACGGCAAAATCCCGCACCAAGCACCCGATTGGATGTTTGGCTAAGGCTTGCCCAAATTGTTTTTCTGTCCTTAAAGCGGTCTCGAGCGGCGAGACAATGGCTTGGCATTGTTGGGTCAGCCAGAGTAAATCGCGTTTCTGGAAAGGTTGGGTTGCGTTGCGTAAAATATGCAGTACCCCAAGCGGTTGATCATTACTAAGGAGCGGCACAGAAACCTGAATTTGCTTGGTTTGGTCACTGGGTTCTGGACTAAACACATTGGGATGCTGTGAAGGGTTCTGAAAAACCTGCACAGTCTTGGCATTTAAGGTCAGCCAACTTAAACCCTTACCTTCTGGCACACCATAACTGCGAAGGTGGGTAAACCAACCACTGGCATGATGTGTCCAAAGGGTGCGGGTGGTATCAGCCACCAAGACCGCCAGATGCTGAACTTGCAAATGCCGTTGTACCTCGAGAAACAAGGTACGGGTGATGTCTAATGCAGCAGGGGTAACAAAATTCATGGGTGTGGGTGTGACGGTGACTAAATTTAACATGTCTGCCTCGAGAGTCTAATACGACACCAAAAGCAAAAAAGTTGCGTTCATCAGTGCTATAAAAAAACCCGGAGGCTTTTACGCCTCCGGACTGTGGTGGGCAGGGGTGGATTCGAACCACCGTACCCTCTCGAGAACAGATTTACAGTCTGTCGCCTTTAACCACTCGGCCACCTACCCGCTCACCACAGACTCAAGGAGGTTAAGACCCTCGAGTTTTGGAGCCGCCCATCGGAATTGAACCGACAACCTTCCGATTACAAATCGGGTGCTCTACCGGATTGAGCTAGAGCGGCATTTCCAAACGGACTCACGTCCGAGTGCAGAGGGTATCAAACCGTATCGCCCGTGTCAAGATGCTAAGCTAAAAAGCGCATGATAGAAGTTCTGAATCTCGAGAAACATTATACCGTCGCCGAAAAAGAACCCGGCTTAGCAGGCAGTCTAAAAAGTTTTTTCAAACGCCAGACCAAACTGGTTAAAGCTGTCAATAACGTGAATTTTGCCATAGAAAGCGGCGAGATGGTTGGGTTTTTAGGGGCAAACGGGGCGGGTAAAACCACGACCCTAAAAATTCTGTCAGGTTTATTGCACCCGACAGGCGGTTCGGCTCGAGTAGCGGGTTATGTGCCGTTCGAGCGCCAAACCAATTTTCTTAAAACCATTACCTTAATCATGGGTCAAAAGCAGCAACTGATGTGGGATTTACCTGCGCTGGATAGTTTTTTGGTCAATCAAGCGATTTATGAAATTTCAGATTCGGACTATAAAACCACGATGCAGGAATTTACCGATTTACTTGGTTTAGAAGATGTCCTCAAAAAACAAGTCCGCAAGTTATCGCTTGGGGAACGTATGAAATGCGAATTGGCAGCAGCCCTACTGCATAAACCCAAGGTCTTATTCTTAGACGAACCAACGATTGGCTTAGATGTCAATATGCAGGTTAAAATTAGGGAGTTTATCGCTGAGTACAACCAACGCTTTAACGCCACCGTGATTCTGACCAGTCATTACATGGTAGATGTGACCGCTCTTTGCAAACGCATTATTATTGTCGACAAAGGCAGAATTGTCTTTGATGGCGACTTAAGCGCTTTGCTCGAGACCGCCAGCCCAGCCAAAATAATAAAGCTGCAACTGCTCGAAACCGCCAATAAAAATCTGCTCGAGCAGTACGGGACAGTCCTTAAACTCGAGGGGTTGAATGCCGAGTTAAGCGTTCCCAGAAATGAAGTCTCGAGCCGCGCCGCCCAGTTACTGGCACAGTTACCAATTGCCGACATCACCATCGAAGACCCACCTATCGAAGAAATCATTGGGCAACTCTTTACCCAAGCCGAGGCAAACAGGTGAATCAAATTTGGCGAAAATTCAAAGCCCTTTTTGCGGCATGGTTATCGCACATGACCATCTACCGTGCCGAAATCCTGATTTGGATGCTGTCCGGCACGATTCCCTTAATCATGATGGCGGTCTGGATTGGCAAAGCCGAAGCTGAGGGCGGCAAGCTGGGCGGCTTCTCGAGCAGTGATTTTGCTTCGTATTTTCTAGCGGCTTGGCTTTCTGGGCAATTGGTGGTGGCTTGGGTGGCTTGGGAAATGGACTTTGCGATTCGCCAAGGCACATTTAGCAACAAACTGCTGCGCCCACTCAATCCATTCTGGGAATATTTTATGCAGCACATCACTGAACGTTTTGTGCGCGGACCTTTTTTAGTTGTGGTTGCCGCAACTGGGGTATTGCTGATTCCTGGCACAAAACTGGTCTCGAGTATCCCGCATTTACTGGTGTTTTTACTGGCGATTAGCCTTGCTTTTGCGGTGCGGTTTTTAATTGCTTACTGTGTCGGGTTATGCTGCTTTTGGCTTGAGAATGCCACGGCGCTGGACGAACTGTACTTTATTTTAAGCATCATGCTTTCTGGTAGTTTTGCACCGCTCGAATTCTACCCAGCTTGGCTCAGACCAATTCTCGAGTACCTGCCATTTCCGTACATTGTCTACTATCCAGCCCAAATTTTAATTGGCAAACTTGATGGGCTACAAACAGGGCGGGTGCTGCTGGTGCAACTGCTTTGGCTTGGCATTACCGTTGGATTGTTCCAAATCATGTGGCGAGTTGGACGCAAACGCTACGGCGCAGTAGGGGCATAGCATCCGCCAAAATACGCATAGAAACTCGACCTAGAAACCTCTAAACTAGGTTTTAGAGGTGAGTCTTATGATTTACGACAACGCATTGGCAACCAACAACACGCCCTTTTTACTTCAGGAGAACTCATGCCAATTGCACGACCAGAAATCCGAGCCGCCCAAGAACCCCTAACCCAAGAAGAATTTAGACGCGCCATAGAACAAGGTTTAGGACGCGCTATTTTATGTTTACAGAAGCACAACCCAGAGCCGTACAAAGAAATTATTCTCGAGACGTGCTTAAAAGATACGCGCTATGATTCGCAATGTGAAGGTAGTCGAGTGCCGTACCTGATGCAAGCGATTGATTTATGTGATGACCAAACCTTTTTCCGAGATGTAATTCTCGAGGCATACCCAGAAACACCCGTTGAAGTTCCAGAAAACAAAGATACTTGGCTTGAAGAACAATTTACGAATTTCGCTTTGGCATTTGCTCAACGTGGCGACTTAAAAGCACGGAAGTTGTTATTTGAAAGTTTTGCAGCGAATCCTGCTTACGCGTACAGATTTGCACTTAATCGAGACTACGCCATTATTGAATTGGATGGTTTAACAGGTTTGACCTTTGTTCTCGAGCAATACGCAAGAATTGCACAACAAGACCCTGAATTTAGTTTCCGTTATTGGTACATGGGAGGCTTGTTCAAGCAATATGGAAAAGCAGCAATAGTTGCCCATATTGAAAAATTATGTACCGAAAATACTGCTGTTCAAAACTTGATTACGCGAAGTGAATTGCTCGTATCCGAAAAAACTACACCCCATAAAAAGCCTAAACGATTGCCCTATAAAAATTTACAAGATGCTGTTAGCAGACGAAGTGAGTACCGAGGAAGTATTCCGTTTTGGTCGCAACGCGCCACAAAAGTTCAACTACGACAAGCCGCTCGAGATTTACTGGTACAAACAGACCCAGAACTCATCCGAGGCTATTTGTATGTTTTTTATAAGCGTGTATTTCCAATGAGTGTCAAGCATTTGTTGGCTTTGGCTTATCACGAAAATGAAGAGGTTCGTGAACACACAATCATTGCCCTGCAACGTTTTCAAAGTCCACGGGTAAGAGATTTAGCGCTTGGGCTTCTTGAGGATTTGAAGCTACGAGCAGAAGCTATTGGCTTGTTTGAGGAGAACTATTTAGCTGGGGATTTTCAGTATATTCTTCAAGTCTTACGAAACCTAGACGATAATCATGAAATTCATCAGGTCGGATATTGTGTTCGAGATGTTTACAAGAAAAATCAGCTTTCGGAAGCCCTTGAGCCACTTTTGTTGCAATATGAACAGAATCCATGTTCAAACTGCCGTGAATCCACTCTTGAACTGCTTTTCGAGATTGGAATTCTACCAGATTGGGTTCTTAAAGAAGCCCAATTCGATAGTGACGAGGGAATCCGCGAAAAAGCACAGGCTTGGGCGGCTTCTCAACTCGAGCAAAAATAGTTAAAACCGTGTAGTAGGACAAACGGTTTTTCTGTTTGTCCTACCACATTACTTCTCAGCCTCGAGTAGTGCCATCTGCTGTTCTACACCACCGGGCATGTGTGGACTGGGTTTACCGTCCTTTAGCACTCGCCACCACGAAAATGAAGGCGGCTGAGTGAAGGCAAGCCATTTCCAGTATTTGATTGTTTTAGCTGGACAAGCGGTTTCTGCCTTGCCCAGCAAAGCCAGTTCACGACGTAATTCTAGTATTGTTCGGGTTTCTCCAAATGGAATAGCTGCAATTACCTTTGCTACGTCGTTAGGGGCTGGTATGAACAATGTTTTGGCATTCATGCGTTTGGCTTTGCTAGGCTCGAGAATATGAAAAGACGATTCTGGTGCAAGTCGTAATTTCTCGAGTAATTCGGTTTGGTTCATGATTCCCCCTCTTGCCAGAGGATTCGAGATTTTTTGACCTTGAGTCCAACACTTAGGCTTGAATCACCGCATTAGCTTGGGCGCGACCATGTTCAAGTTCACTTGGGGTGGCTTCTCGAATTCCCACAACTTTGACCCAAAACTCGAGGGTGTCGCCCGCCAATGGATGGTTAAAATCCACCAGCGCTTCTTCGCCTTCGATTTCAAGCACCACAAAACTGACTGCTTCGCCGTCCTCGTTTTCGCCAGTGTAATGCCCACCAACCTCGAGTTCGTCTTCAAAACTATCCACGGGAATGGTCTGAATCATTTCCTCATCAAAGACTCCATAACCCTCGTGAGCTTCGATAAACACGGTTTTTTCCTCATTTAATTTCATGCCCGCTAAAGCATTCTCGAGTCCCACAATACTGTTGCCGTAACCATGCAAGTACATTAAAGGTTCGCCTTCGGATTCATCTACCAGATTTTCTTCGACTCTTAAACGGTACTCTAAACTAACCACATCATCTTTTTTAATTGACATACCTCTCCTAACGGCTTTTAGCGCGAATTAACTCGAGAATAGTCCAGAGTGGTCGTTCTGCTTCAAGTCCAACATCCACACCGTACACCGAAAAGGCACGGTTGCGAATGGCGCTTAAGTCCCCAAATTCTTCTAAAGTGGTTGTGTCGTTTAGAAATACATTGTCATAATCGAGGTGCAGCACCTTATGAAAAAAATCTCGGGCAAGCGCAGCTTGGGCATCAATACGATTTGTACTCGAGAACATTTCTTCGGCGGTTTCGCCGGGTATGGGCAGTGGTTTACCAATGGCGGTATGGTAAATCAGGCGTTCATCGTAAAGTCGTTGCAATTCGGCTCGAGCCTCGGCTTCGGTTTCGCCTGTGGCAATCAGGGCATAAAACTCGAGCAGTTGCGCTTCCCAGACATTCCAATCTTCGCGTTTAGTTATTTTTAGGGTGTATTCCTCGAGTTGCATCTATAAATTATACGCAGCTTGGTGCGGTAAGATAAACCATGCTCGAGAAGTTAGTCTTGAAAAACGTTGGACCCGCCCCAGAAATGAGCCTCGAGTTTGCGCCTCGAGTGAATATTATTACGGGCGATAATGGTTTAGGGAAGAGTTTTATTCTCGATGTGGCTTGGTTTGCTTTGACTGGCAGTTGGTTACAGCAATCGAATCTACAAATGCGACATGGTGGCATGGCACGTCCTAATTCTAATAAAGAGCAATCCAGAATTGTATTTGAGCTATCCCATTTTAAGTCGAGCTATGCCTTTTCTCGGGAAAGTCAAAAATGGCTTTCTGCTACTACTTCGGAAAACCATCCGAAAAATGATTTGATTGTACAAGTTTGTCCAGACGGAGAATTTGGCATATTTGATTTGTACAGAGCGGGTACATTTGGGTTTTCTGGGTCTGAAGTTTGGAATGGTTTGACGCATTTTGTTACGGTTTGGGACGGCAGTAATCCACAAAAAAAAGTAGTCTGCAATGGCTTAATTCATGATTGGTCGCACTGGCTACTCGAGAAAGGCGATTCTATCAATCAACTTGAGAAAGCACTTGAAATTTTATCGCCCAACGCCGACGAAAAACTAATTGCCACAAAATCAACTCGAGTCAGCATAGACGATGTGCGTGATATTCCAACGCTTAAAATGCCGTATGGTCAAGAAGTGCCTGTAACTCATGCTTCTTCGGGCATCAAACGCATTATTTCAATCGCATATTTGCTGGTTTGGACTTGGCAAGAGCATTTGCGAGCCGCAGAACTTCGCCAACTCGAGCCGAGTAAAAAGATGGTGCTTTTAATTGATGAACTCGAGAATCATTTGCATCCACAATGGCAACGTGTAATTTTGCAATCGCTGCTAAATGTAGTCAAAGAAATTATGCAGGACGATGTAGAAATCCAGATTATTGCTACAACCCATTCACCCCTTGTCATGGCAAGTCTCGAGCCTATTTTTGATACCGAAAAAGATGCTTGGTTTGACTTGAATTTGGTAAACGGTACTGTCCAACTCGAGAAGATGCCTTGGGCGCGGCGTGGTGGGGCAGAAAACTGGCTGATGAGTGAGGCTTTTGATTTGCACAGCACAGGCTCGAAGCCTCGAGAAGCCATGATTGAGGAAGCCTCGCGGATTTTCGATGCGGTTAAACCCTCGAAAAAGAAGTTTCTCGAGGTAGATAAGAAATTGCGGGCTATTTTATCTGACACTGATGAATTCTGGGACAATTGGCGTTTTCTTGGACGCAAAAAAGGGTGGCTGTGATTCTAGTTGTTTTGCAGTCTGAACCCTCGGATTTCGATGTCAAAGTACGACAAAAAGGTAAAGCGTGGTTATTGGCAAAGGGGATTGATACAACAAAACCTTTACCACCAAAAACCAAATTACCTGCTTATTGGACATCATGTATTCCAGATTTACGGCTTGCCTACCGCAACCTTTGTGCATATGTCTGTATTCACATCGAAGAAATTACAGGGAATGCTACCGTCGAACATTTTAAGCCAAAGTCGTTGTACCCAAAACAGATTTATGATTGGGATAATTATTTGTTGGTCTGCGGCACAATGAACGGACGTAAAAGCAATTTTGAGGATGTTTTAAGTCCGTTTTTATTAGCACCAAACACGTTTTATTTGAATTTGGCAGATGGTCGGATATTCCCAAGTCCCAGTCTTGCAGCACTCGAGCAACAAACAGCACAACAAACAATTGACCGATTAAAACTGGATAAAGCTGATGCGCGAAAACTGCGTTTACGGTATTGGAAAAAATTCACCACAGGGAAAATCGCTGAGTCTGAACTGCAAGAACTCTCGCCGTTTGCGTGGCTCGAGGCAAAACGCCAAGGCTGGTTGTAAAACTTCAAACGCACAACTCGAGAATCAGGCGCTCTAAAGTCAGCCGTGGCTCGAGTCCGCTTTTCATGCCAGCATCAGCTTCAAGCAGCAGCTTTTGTTCGCGGCGCACCGTGCTTTCTTTATAACGGCGTGTGGCTTCTAGGGCTTTCTGGGCGCGAAATTCATGAACCGCTAAAGTCTTGGCAGCTTCTTTTGCATTGACCACACCATCACGGGCTTTCAGGGCGTAAGCCCTTGCCAGCAACCCATAATGCCCTTGCAGTGCGCCGAGCAGCTTAAAGGCATCTTCGCCAGTGTTTAACAGGCGCTCTAAGTGTTCCCATGCTTCTTTAGGTTTACGGGCAACCAGTGCATCAGTCACCACAAACATCGTGGTGGGTTGAACCGCATTGACCACTTTGGTGACGGTCGCAAGGTCTAGTTTGACCTCGAGTAAACTCAGTTTCTCGAGTTCGCTTACCACACTGGCAAGTTCGTCTGGGAAAATATCCGCCAGTAATTTAGGTACATCTTTCTCGAGGGCTAGTTTCATTTTTTTGGCGCGGTCTGTCACCCATGCAATCAATGCCCCTTTGGTTGGGGTGGCTAAGGCGAGCAGTTCAAAACCGAGTTTTTCGTAATGCTTGGTTCTGGCTTCTTGGGCTTTTTTCTTTCGCATGACTTCAGCACTCGATTCTGAGCTTGTCCAGTTTTCAGGGTCTAACAGCACCACAATCGCATCTGGGGCAGTGGCAACGAGGTCAGTGATACTTTTGTAATCTTTGGTATTGCCCAAGTCTAAGACCAGATTGGCAGCCCCAAACAAACCACCTTGTAAATGCGGCGAGACGATGGTTTCGTTGAGTTCCTCGTCCAGCCAAGGCACATCCCGCAGCGAAATTTGGCGCTTAAGCAAATAAGCCCTCGCCGCTTCGTGAATCAAAAACGCATTGCCAACCAAAGCCAGTGCCACACAATCAGCTTATCATTGTCTGCTTCGGGGGGTATTGAAACCCTCGCCTTCAGGCGAAGGCTTTAGCAGTACACGAAACAAAGGTCGTAAAATTAGAGAATGGACTACCG
>JAYWHB010000679.1:0-2363 GCA_043777915.1 Deinococcales bacterium | reverse complement strand
CTTTGGGTTTCATCGAAGCCCCATATCGCAGAGTTACCAAAGGCAAGTTGTCCGACAACATTGAATACATGACTGCCCATGTCGAAGACCGTTATGTGATTGCCCAAGCCAGCACTGTGGTGATAGACGGAATGCTGACTGGTCAGGTTGTTGCCCGTAAAAAAGGCGACCCTGTGATTGTTTCGGGTGAAGAATGCGATTACATGGATGTTACCCCGAAGCAAATTGTTTCGATTAGCACCAGTTTAATCCCGTTCCTCGAGCATGACGACGCGAACCGTGCCTTGATGGGAAGTAATATGCAGTCCCAAGCTGTGCCGCTTGTCCGTGCCGAACCACCAATGGTTGGAACAGGTATCGAAGAGCGCATTGTGCTTGATTCGGGTACAAGTTTAGTCTGTGATGTTGACGGCGAAGTGGTTGAAATTGATGGTGCAAAAATTATTGTCAAATACGGCAAAAACCACATCAAAGAATATAAGCTGATTCGTTTCCAACGCTCCAACGCTGGTACAAACCACGACCAACGCCCAATTGTGGCAGTCGGCGATAAAGTTAAAGTCGGTCAAGTGATTGCCGACGGTCCCGCTTCGCTCGGTGGGCGCTTGGCATTGGGTCAGAACATCACCGTGGCAATCATGCCATTTGATGGCTACAACTACGAAGACGCGATTGTGTTGTCCGAAAACCTGATTCGCAAAGATTTCTACACCAGTATTCACATCGAAAAGCACGAAAAAGAGGCTCGAGACACCAAGCTCGGACCTGAGAAAATTACCCGCGATATTCCGGGGCTTTCCGAAGCTGCCCTGCGTGACCTCGACGAAGACGGCATTGTTCGGGTTGGCGCGGAAGTCAAGCAAGGCGATATTCTGGTCGGACATACCAGCTTTAAGGGCGAAACCGAACCAACCCCAGAAGAACGCTTGTTACGTTCAATCTTCGGTGAGAAAGCCCGTGAAGTTAAAGATACTTCGGCTCGAGTTCCATCGGGCGAGGGTGGAATTGTGATTCGCACGATTCGCTTTAAGCGCGGTGAAGAAGGCGTTGACCTGAAACCCGGTGTGCGTGAAATGGTTCGTATTTACGTGGCACAACGCCGTAAGCTCCAAGTCGGCGATAAGCTGGCAAACCGTCACGGTAATAAAGGTGTGGTTGCGCGTATCCAAGCTCCAGAAGATATGCCGTACTTGCCAGACGGAACACCTGTAGATTTGGTCTTTAATCCGCTCGGTGTGCCAAGCCGTTTGAATTTGGGTCAAATTCTCGAGACTCACTTGGGCGAAGTGGCACGTCGAATGGGTGTTAGTTTTGTCACCCCAGTCTTTGACAGCGCCACCGAACACGAAATCAAAGACCGTTTGGTCGAAACGTCTAAAGTCATCACGGCTGCCCACGAAGAACTGGGTTACGGTATTGATAAGCGCGAAGCCGAAGTCTTTGTACGCTCACAACGCCTTGGTGTGATTACCGCCTCAGAAACCCTCGAGGAAGCCCGTGAAAAACTCTGGCGCACTGGTAAAACCCCGTTATTTGATGGGCGCACTGGCGAAGCCATCGAGGGACCCGTGGTGGTCGGAACAATGTACATCTTAAAGCTCTACCACATGGTCGAAGACAAGATGCACGCCCGCAGCACTGGACCTTACAGCTTAATTACCCAACAACCCTTGGGTGGTAAAGCCCAAAATGGTGGTCAACGTTTCGGAGAAATGGAAGTCTGGGCGCTCGAGGCATACGGCGCAGCCCACACCCTGCAAGAAATCCTGACCGTAAAGTCGGATGATATTGGCGGACGTGACGATGCCTACCAAAGTATTGTCAAAGGCGAAGAAGTCCAAGATGCCAGCATCCCCGAATCCTTCAAGGTACTGGTCAAAGAACTTCACAGCCTAGGCTTAGATGTCCAAGTGCTAGACCAGAACGACAAAACCGTGGATATTTTTGAAGGGATGATGCCGAGAAGGTAAAAGGCAAAAGGCGAAAGCAAAAGTTAAAACCTTTGCCTTTTGCCCTTCGCCCTTCGCCTCTCTCAAAGGAGACACAATGCGCGATTTTAGTAAAGTTAAAATTCAACTTGCCAGTCCCGAGAAAATTCGTTCTTGGAGTTACGGCGAAGTTGAAAAACCAGAAACCATCAATTACCGTACCCTTAAACCAGAACGTGATGGGTTGTTTGATGAACGGATTTTCGGTCCTGAGAAGGATTATGAATGTTCTTGCGGTAAGTATAAGCGTCAGCGTTACGAAGGTAAAGTCTGTGAGCGTTGCGGTGTCGAAGTCACCAAGCGTATTGTCCGCCGTTACCGCATGGGGCATATTGAACTTGCCACGGCTGCGGCACACATTTGGTACGTCAAAGA
>JAYWHB010000678.1:0-2371 GCA_043777915.1 Deinococcales bacterium | reverse complement strand
CGGCTTGGCGATTATTGTCAAGTCGTGATTCACCTGATTCTTGGATTTCTGCGGTCAGCACACCTTTAGGACGCTCAACCGACTTTTAACTATCTCTCAAGACCACCATAAAGCGGTTTATGATATTTACTGCCAAGGCATGAGCGGCGAGTATTTTATTGTTGAATTGCAAAAAGCCAGACAGAATTACTTCAAAGACCGCACTATTTATTACAGTACCTTCCCGATACAAGACCAAGCACAGAAAAGCGAATGGAATTACCGATTACAACCCGTGTACTGCATTGGTATTCTTGGTTTTACTTTTCATGAATCCGAAACACCAGAAGTGATTCATAGGGTCAACCTCAAAAACCAGCATAATCAGGTGTTCTACAAAAAACTGACCTTGATTTACCTCGAGATGCCAAATTTCAATAAAACCCTCGATGAGTTAGAAACACGCTTAGATAAGTGGTTGTACTTTATTAAGAACCTAGGAGATTTACAAAGTATTCCAGAACTCCTTAAAGACCAAGTATTCACAACTGCTTTTGAAACGGCGAAACTAGCGAACCTTGACCCAAGCAGTCGAGAACAGTACCAGCAAAGCCTGAAAATCCTACGCGATAATTGAAACAGCCATAGGAGAAGCGGTGCAGGAAGCTCGAGAAGTGGCACTTGCTGAAGGGGAAACCAAAGGCAAGTTAGAAGCCAAGCTCGAGATAGCAAGAAATGCAAAAGCTGCTGGTCTAACAATCAAGCAAATAGAAGCAATTACGGGTTTAAGCCTAGCTCAACTCGAGCAGCACGGGATTTAATGTTCTCGAGTGGGTCATTGACCTAAGGATTTGTCCATAAATTACTTCTCGAGTTGCATTTCAAGTCGGTTTCGCCACATAATTCCATTGTGGCATGACCTTATCAAACACAATACGCATCGAATCCTTGAAGTCATCTGCAACTTTTCGTTTAGTGGCATAAATTTTGTCTAAGCAATGCACAACTACTTTTAAGCCTGTACTTGTCACAGTCCGTTCAATAAAACTCTTAGCCATTTCAACACTTTTTAAGACCACACCCTGCAAAGCTCGTGTCACATGAGGAAATAACCGATGCTCAATCGGATTAAACTTTGAGCAGTACGGCGGATAATGAGCAATCCGAATTTCAATTCCAAGACAATCAGCTAAGGCTTGTAAATCCTCTTTGAAAATATAGTACCTCGAGCTATTACTACCACCACCATCACATAGAATCAAGAGCTTCTTACTTTTTGGGTACAAAACCTGACCATGCTCAAGCCACCATGATTTCACACTATCGCAACTTAATTCTGTTGTGTCATGGCTAGTATTCAAATGCACATAACCAAGATTATGTTTCAAATCATAAATCCCATGAGGAATCAGTTTACCAGTAGCTTCACTCGCAAAATCATGGTCATTCACAAGGATTACTGCTTGACACTCGAGTTTTCCAGCACGATGAAAATTACCAAGCAACTCTTTCTTTTTGGTATCCATACTAATCACAGGATTCCCAGCTTTTTCATACCTTTGTTTTAGTTTCGCAATACGCTTAAATTGTGCATCACGATTAATATGTGAACCCATCGTTTTCTTCTTTTGGGTGCTTCTTCGTCTAAAATCATTGGCTCGTAACCACAATCCAACAATTCCTCGAGTCACAGGTGTTCCAAGTTCAGTCACTAAATGGGCTATGCTTCGTCTTGATAAATTCGTCCACTTCACATTCTCAAGCATCGGATCGCCAGCCGTATGGTTCTCGAGGACTTCCCAGAAATTAGAGCATAACTGAGTCTCAGACAGGTTTATGGGTTTGCGTCCAGCCCTTTTTTTCGCTGACGACTTATTTCTAAGTCAGGCACTATTTCTACTTCGTCTGGTATGTCTAATTCTCGTAAGCCAACATGAATCGTTTTTGGATCGCACTTTAGAATTTGGCTGACATATTGAATACCACCATGTCCAAGTTTGATACTTTCAATAGCCGCATATCTACGTCGGTCACGTTCATTAAGTGATTTGTACAGTCGCAACATCATGTTTTTGACTTTTAGTGAGTAGGTCTGCATTCAGATGACTTTACCAAACTGAGAATCGAATGACACTACTCTTGAAATCGGGAAGTTATTTTAGGACAAATACTTAGAAAGTTTAGTCGAGGGGATAACCGCAAAGGTTTCTTTGCCCATG
This sequence comes from Deinococcales bacterium, assembly GCA_043777915.1. GTDB lineage: Bacteria > Deinococcota > Deinococci > Deinococcales > JAAFIG01 > JAAFIG01. Next base: position 173 of record JAYWHB010000678.1, on the reverse strand, counting down.
TTCATTTGATGCGTAAATTTCAGAACCACAATGTCTCCAGCGCCATCTGTTTTCGTTAGACGTAAATCTTGGACTTTATTCATGAAACGCAGGGTTTTGGCTTCACTTGGATACTCGAGAATGCCATTTTTACCAACAGTAGCAATGTAAGCTCGAGCCAAGCCTGAGAATGG
>JAYWHB010000677.1:0-2373 GCA_043777915.1 Deinococcales bacterium | reverse complement strand
GGAATGTAGACTGGAAAGCCTATGAAAACCTAGACCATTTTCGGATTATTGGCGCGTTTTCCAAACTGATTCGGTGGCTCGAGCCGAAGGTTTTGGATGATACGGTTGCCTTTTTTAAGCAGCATTTTCGCTAAGTACAGTCTCGAGATAAGATGAACATTCAAGGTTGACACGCCGCATCTCGAGTTCAATTTTTGGAAAACGACCCCCATCTTGTACCCAAGCCTCGAGCCACCGACAAAACAGTTGGCTCAAGGCTAGTTTTTGAATTTGCAGTTATAAGTGGAAAAATCAAAACGGCTTTGATACCCTATATTGACTTATTGACTTTTGATGTACCCCATTTTTCTTGCTATTATGCTATAATTATATTTTGACTAAGAAAAAATCCACTTCTCGAATTATCACGTTTGTCAGCCTCAAAGGTGGTGCCGATTGACTGCCTACCGAATCAGCGTGAGGTTTAGAACATCGTGGCGGAATTGACAGATAGTATTGTGTATCCGACTGGTAATGCTAACCGTACCCAATCCACGCTCGAGGAATATGGACAAGTTTGAAAGGAGTTAGAAAACGCATGAAAACCAAGAAGAAAAGCATCTCGAGTAACCTAGGCACTGCCACCCAAAAAGCCGTGACCATAAGCGAACCAACTAGCCAAGAAGACCAAGTGCAATTATTGCTGCGGATTCCAGCTTCGCTGCACAGCAAAGTCAAAGCAAAAGCAGCTACACAACGAAAAAGCATGAAAGCGATTGTCGAGGAACTGCTGGGCAACTGGGTCAAGGGTTTATAAAATCGTGGTGACTTGGGCAGATTTGACGATTCATGGACAAACGTTTGACTTAACGCACCTCAATGCGTTTGAGTATTGTTACATACAACCAGCCGAGCATGGAAAACCAGAGCGACAGTACCGAACTTGGATTCGTTTTAGTCACCATTGCTTTACAGAAAGCACCAAGCCAAACGATGACATTGCCCTACAATTCGGCTCGAGAAAAGACGGACGCTCCTTTAACACACTGCGCTGGGACTTATCCAAGTTTTTGCCTGACATTATCCGCAGCTTAATGGAACGCACCATTTCACACACTGGACACAACAATTACATCACCATCAAAATAGTTGATAGTCAAGGGCAACGCATCGAATACGAAATTTACTTTGATGTCAACCGTGACCCACAAGACAAACGCTTACACATTGTTGTGACCAGTGCCTTTCCTCGAGACATGGAACGCCTTGTAGACCGACCAAAATTCAATAAGATTCGTCTAGCGACAATACTGCACAATGTACAGCAGAATAAACCAATTCGCACCACCCAAAGATAAAAGCCCGCTTGCGCGGGCTTTGGAACTTTCCCTAGTTTCTTGGTTATTCCAGTCCTGGCTAGAAACCTGACCGCTGTTAGACGGGGGCGAACACCGAAGCGACTCAGTTTGCACTGTCTCGGGGGCATACCTCGGTGGGAGGAGTATAGCATAAAGTGACCACACTTTAGGTCACTTTAGTCATTCCAAACCTAAAATGTGCTGCCAAAAAGGGAATAAGCCATTTTACAATTCATCCCACCAATTGGCGTAACAAAGTCAGGTCTTGAATCTCGGAATCCTTAGCCAGCACCAACACCGTGGCAGGAAAATCCACCCTCAAGCCTGATTGCTGAGGAAAAATCACTTACCTCGCCCTTAAACCTGTTCAAAACGTTTAATTTTGCCACAAGCAATATAAGACTTTCCATCTGGCGCAGTCATCACTTCATCCACCACATAAAGCATTCCATCTTCACGGATTGAACGCGGAAACCTCATGTTCCATGTCGGTTCAAAACCATCCGAGACAACTCGAGCGCGGAGTTTAGAGCCATCTTTGACACATTGAACCAGCACCGCATCGGTGGTGTCCGAGGTCGCTTCAAGATCGGCGGCGGTGGCTGGGGCGCTGCTGGCTTTGCCTGTGCTGACCCGTTTACTACGTTGCGGGGCGCTAAAGGTATCGGCTTCACCAGCTTTTAAGAGTCGGCTGATGTTGCCAACGGCGCGGTAGAACGTGCCATCGTTGCTGCATTCTAAACTTTCAACGACGTACTTGACCCCTTCGGCACGAATAGCCCGTGGAAATTGGACATTCAGGCTCGAGTCATAAGCTGAGTTATTCACTTTTATTTTCAGCTTGCCGTTTTCGCGCACACATTGCACTTCGATACCTGTGCCTGCTTCGCTGACCACACCTAAATTACGGACTTCATCGCTGGTTTCTACGCCGCGTCCAGCGAGGTCGCTGCGGTTACGGCTTAAACCTTGGAAGGATTGGTCACGGAGTTCTTTACGGGTATCGCTGGAAATATTTTTGTTGCTGGCTCGAGCC